>DASWKU010000249.1:0-4822 GCA_036396455.1 Flavobacteriaceae bacterium | reverse complement strand
AAAATTTCTTTCAATAGAAAGCAAATCTCTTTCAAAATTTGAAATTTCCTTTCCTTCAAATTTATTTATATTACCGTCTCTATATTTATAAACGAACATACTATAATTTTTTATAAGCCACCACCTTAATCTCCACCACCAAATCGGGATGGGGCAATTGGTGTACAGCAACCGTAGTCCTTGCGGGTCCTGTTTCTGCATTAAAAAATTCGGCATAGGCTTTATTGTATCCAGCAAAATCGTTCATATTTACTAAAAACGACGTGACATCCACCACATCTTTTAAGGTAGCACCTTCTTTGGCTAGGTTCTTTTCAATATTTTTAAGAACCTCACGGGTCTGTACTTCAATATTTAAACGTTTGGTTCCCATATTGTCAATAATATCTACACCAGCTATGGTATTGTCGGCTCTACGGGAACTGGTTCCGGATACAAAAATAAAATCACCCACGCGCTTGGTGTGCGGATATGCCCCTCTTGGGGTTACAGTTTTCTCTTTACTCATAATTTTTCAATAATGCATGGTTTTAGCCAAGCGATCTTCTTCTATAATGGTTTCGGTTTCTTTCAAAATTTGGTCCAAAATCATTTTTAGTTTGGTTTTGGACAAGTCTTCATTTGTATTAATAGTTTGGTCTGCAATCATATTTAATATGGCTTTGTCCTGAGCTCTTCCTATGGTCATGGCTTCACGATATCCCATATCTTCATTAAAGGTGACCATCGAATATTTTGATGAATAGTCGTTTGGAAACTGCATTTCCAAAAGGGTCTCCAATTTACGCTTTTTCTGGAAAATAGGATTGGCAACATGATCACGCATTTCCAAGAAGTTGTCCAAGGCTAAATCGGCAATGGCATCAGTGTCTTTTTTTCGGGATTTTTCAAATAAAGTAAACGTTTCTTCCCAATTTTCGTTATGGTCATCCAAAAATTTGTCAAACTCTACAACGTCTTCAAATGAAGCATTCATCCCCTGACCATAAAATGGCACGATGGCATGTGCCGCGTCACCTAAAAGTAAGGTGTTCCCTTTATAATGCCAAGGCGAACATTTTACGGTTCCCAAAGGTGCCGTTGGATTGTTGAAGAAATCATCAACCAGGTTTGGCATCAGTTGCAAAGCATCAGGGAATTCTTTTTTGAAAAATTTGGTCACAGTACTGGCATTGGTGAGATTATTGAAATTATATTCCCCTTCATCAAAGCTCAAGAAAAGGGTCACTGTAAAACTACCGTCCAAATTTGGCAAGGCAATAAGCATAAAATTACCTCGCGGCCAAATGTGCAATGCGTTTTTGTAGGCTCTAAATTCTCCTGTCTTGGTTGGAAGGATACTGAGTTCCTTGTACCCATGTGAAAGGTAGTTTTGGGAATAACTGAACAAAAACCGTTTACTCAAAAAGTAACTTTTTCGCAAAGCTGAACCTGCACCATCCGTTCCAAAGATTACATGAGCATTAATTTCAGTTTCTCTATTTGTTTTATGATCTCTAAAAATTGCCCTATTGGTTTCAAAATCAACTTCTTTGCATTTTTTATTGAATTCTATCGTCACATTGTCCAAAGCTTCAGCCTCATCCATAAGCAATGCGGTAAGTTGTCCTCGTGAAATGGAATTGATAAACTCATTTTTTCTACCACTATAAGGTGAAAACAACGTGCTTCCATCTGGATTATGGATCATCCGTCCATTCATTGGGATACAAAGTTGGTTGACTTTATCTTGAACACCAACCAAACGCATCGCTTTGATTCCACGATCTGAAAATGCCAAATTGATGGAACGCCCCGAATTGATACCTGTTTTTCTTAAATCGGGTCTCGCTTCAACCACCCGAACATTATAACCGCGTTGGCCCAAACGCAAAGCAAGCAATGAACCGCAAAGCCCTGCGCCAATGATGAGAATGTTTTTTTGATTGCTCATAATTTTATCTTTTAAATGTCCCGCTGAATGTATCAAATTATCTTTAAAAGTTTTATGACAAATTTCAGGTTAACAAATTAAATCAGGTTACTATTTTCTTCAACTTTTCAACCAAATGATACACATCCAGAAACGAATTGTACAATGGCACAGGGGCACAACGAATAACATCGGGCTCACGCCAATCGCTGATGACTCCTACGTTAGTTAATTTACGATGCAATGATTTATCGGCATTTTTGACTTGGATTGACAATTGGCAACCACGTTCATCGGGATTGGATGGCGTTATGATTCTTATGGTGTCTTCGCCCAATTGCTTCAATAAAAATTCAAAATATCCGGTCAACCGTTTTGATTTTTCCACCAATCTTTCAATTCCAATCTCATTAAAAATATCCAAGGATGCTTTTATGGCTGCCATTGATAAAATGGGCGGATTGCTCAATTGCCAACCTTCAGCTCCTGACAGGACATCAAATTTCTGGCGCATATTAAAGCGTGTTTGCTTGTTGTGGCTCCACCAACCAGTAAACCGGTTAAGGTCTTTATTATATGCATGACGTTCGTGTACAAAGCAGCCTGCCAAACTTCCTGGTCCGGAGTTCAAATATTTATAGCTACACCAAACGGCAAAATCGGCTCCTGAATCATGTAAATCCAATATGACATTTCCGGCACCATGGGCACAGTCGAACCCGACCACGCAACCCTGTTTATGCCCTAATTGTGCAATACGTTTTAAATCAAAATATTGCCCTGTATAATAGTTGACCCCGCCAATCATGATTAAGGCAATGCTATCACCTTGTTCCTCCAAAATGGTTTCTAAGTCTTCATAATGTACCAATTCTTCACCTTTACGGGGTTTCCAAAGCATCAAGCCTTCCTTATCGTCAAAACCGTGATGGCGCAATTGGGATTCCACGGCATATTTATCCGAAGGAAATGCATCTGCTTCAATAAGAATCTTATATCGTGTTTTAGTGGGCTGATAAAACGACACCATCATCAAATGAAGGTTTGTGGTCAAGGTGTTCATTACCACCACTTCAATAGGTTTTGCCCCAACAAGGTTTGCCATACTTTCAGTTAAGAACTCATGGTATGGAAGCCAAGGGTTTTTGGCTTCGGTATGGCCTTCGACACCCAAATTTGCCCAATCTTTCAATTCCTGATTGATATAATCTTTGGTGGTTTTTGGTTGCAGGCCGAGGGAATTCCCTGTCATGTATATCAAATCATTTCCGTATTTATCTTTGGGAATATGAAATTGATTTCTATATGAGGATAATTCGTCGTTTTGGTCTAACTCTTTTGCAAATTCAAGACCCAATCTGTAGCTTGGCAAGGTATTCTATTTTGTGTTTCTAACAAAAATAAGAATTATAACTGTAGGAAGGAAGACATAAAAGCCACATAATTTATATTTGGTTTTTGTATCTTTAATGAAAAGAAACAAATGGGTAGAAAAAAAGAATATAGCAATGGAGAAGTCACTGTGGTCTGGCAACCTAAAGTATGTATGCATTCTGGAATATGCTTTAGAGGTTTGCCAAGTGTATTCCAACCCAAGGTAAGACCATGGATAATAATTGAGGCCGCTTCAACAGAGGATATTGTGAATCAAGTAAAAGCCTGTCCATCGGGCGCATTAAGTTATTACATGAATGCCGAAGGCGATAAAACATCTGAAACATTAGAGACCAAAGTAGAAGTTTTAAAAAATGGCCCTTTGTTGGTTTATGGTACTTTAAAAGTGACCCATAAAGATGGTAAAGTAGAAATCAAAAATAAAACGACCGCCTTTTGCCGTTGTGGTGCATCAAATAATAAACCCTACTGTGATGGTACTCATGTTAAACATAATTTTGTTGGATAAAAAAAAGCTCTTTGATAACAAAGAGCTAGAGAATTTATAGAGACGCATATTGCGGAAAAATGAACACAATATATACGTCAGTAATTGATGTTTTGGATGTTTTTTGATTAGTTTTTTTAGTCCGTAGTAACTTTGACTCCAGTAAAGTAAAGTTTCCAATTATCTTCTACATTTTTGTGCATTGTGGAAATCTTGATTCCATTGAAATCTTGGTAATCTTCCCAAGTGGTCATCATTGAGGGTGTTTCTGAATTTTCTTTTCTGTAAATCCATTCTTTGATAATAAAGTCATCTCCAAAGTAAAAATCATAGGCGTCTCCTGGCGTGTAACCACCTTCATTGGAGTAGGTCAATGTGATTTTATTCATTTCGGTTTTGCTTATTGGTGCCATTTCTTTTACAGGTCTGGAAATTGTGGTGCCTTTGTCCCAAACCAATTGAAACGGTGCCAAAAACCAAAATTTGTCATTGATGAACGCACGGTCTGCTCCAATGGAAGCGCTGTCAATTTTTGACCTATTGTATGCAATGGTATCTTCTTTAGTTGTCATTACCACATTTTGGGTTTTTGGTTGCCATGACCATGATCTTGAACCACGACTGGTATTAAAAGTGAATTCAATTTTTGAAACGTTTTTCCAATTCTCAAAACCATGGGCATTGGCAATTTTTTGAGTTGTGGTCATTTCCGTTACAGGTTCGATTGCTTCTTTTCTGTTCTCGTTTTTACAGGCTGTCAATATCAGGAAAAATGATAAAAGTATGATGGGTCGCATGATGAGTACTTTTTTTCAAAGGTATCAAATGATTTGAACTTATGGAATTTATTTAACTTTAGCGACTTGTAACTAATCAGTCCCGTGTAATTATTCAACGGCAGCAAGTATAGAACGCTGATGACGCTGATTTTTTATGATTGAATAAGATTTTAGCAATCCGAAGGTGGGTGACATTGCTTTTAGGTATCTTAAATCTGTGTGAATCATAATCATCTGTGTCATCTGCGT
>DASWKU010000248.1:0-3193 GCA_036396455.1 Flavobacteriaceae bacterium | reverse complement strand
CCCTGTAACTCCTGTTTGGTGGGAACAATAAAGCTTTTATGTTGTTAATTATAGCGTTAAACCTCCCATCAAAAAAGATGAGAGGTTTTTTGTTCTAAAATATTTAACACCCTTCAAAAGAGGAAAGTGCCCTCTTTAATTTTTTTAAGTCGTCTTGAGTATGATTAGCAGTTATGACAATTCTGTTCATTGCACCTCTATAATTAGGGTATCTAAAGTTGGTAATGATGATGCCGTTTCTGTACAACTCATTATAAACACCTTCGTTTTCACAATAAATCACGGGGTAATTCTTATTCCATTTAAATATGCTGCTTAATTCTAAATCTTTAAATAAAAAATTAAGGTTCTCTTCAAGTTTTTTACGCTGTCCCCTGATGAGTTCTTGAGAACGTATATGGGCTTCCAGATATGCTGGGTTGGCACAGGAAGAAGAAATAAAAAGGTCATCATTTTTTATTGAAGCAATAAAGCTTTTGTCTGAAGCAATAATGCCTCCAGAAATTCCCAAAGCTTTGCCCAAAGACGCTATTATTATCTTTCTTGTCAGTTTTTCATTTGAAATGGTGTTAAAAATCCCTTCTCCACCTTTTCCTACAATACCCAAACTATGAGATTCATCAACTACAAGAGTTATCTTCTTTTGCGAAGAAATGGAATTCAAAAAACCAAATGCCGTTGGCTCTACTTCCAAAGCCAAGACCGCATCGACCGTTATGACAATAGCTTCACTGATATTATTAAGCAGATCGGGATGCAAGCTACCTTCAACAAATAAAGACAAACTTTTATTGTTTAAAATCGAAGGATGTGTTTTGGGGTAATGGTAAAACGCCCTATCGTGTTTAGATAAATTTTCCAAGACCAATTTTCCGGCTAAAGCCCCAGAGGATGTTGTAACGCAATGCTCTGTTCCTATTTGTTTGGCAAATAAAGATTCTGCTTTTTCAAAAACGGACAATTTAACATTGGAATTTCGGGAGCTTCCGTAAAAAGAACCCCACTTAACAATACTTTGCGCTAAGGTATTTTGAAAACTAGCATTTGTTGGCAATCCTAAATAAGCAGTACCCCCAAAATACAAATATTCTTTCCCTTCAACCAGTATTGTTCTGTCAGGAAAATGTTCAACAATCATTTAAACCGAAATTAAGGAAACGCCCGTTCCATTTAAACTGCTATATTCCGTAACACCGTCTTTAAGGGTTATTCCTTTTGCAATATCATTTGACAATAATAGTGCCCCGTCCATATCCACATAGTTTAAAAGAGGCAGTAAATGTGCTATTGCTGAAATACCAACTGATGATTCGGTCATGCAGCCCACCATGGTTTTCATTCCTAAATCTTTGGCATGAACAAGCATTCTTCTTGCTGCTGTCAAACCACCACACTTAACCAGCTTAACATTGATACCATGAAAATGGTTATAGCATTTATCAACATCCTCTTCTATTTGGCAGCTCTCGTCTGCAATAATTGGCAAAACGGATTTTTGAAATACTTCTTTATGTGCGTCCCAATCATCCGCTTTTATCGGCTGTTCCAAAAATTCAACCCCAAGATTTTTTAAAGCAATCGCATTCTTTATGGTTTCATCCACTGTCCAGCCACAATTGGCGTCTATTCTGAAAACGGCATTTGTATGCTTCCGTAATTCTCCTACAATTTTTACATCCTCTTTAGTCCCTAACTTTATTTTGTAAATGGGCCATGGCAACTCTTTCATTTTTGAGACCATCTTCTCAATTGTGTCAATGCCTATTGTATAATCTGTCAAAGGATTTTTTGTGACATCATAATTCCAAAGTTCATATACTTTCTTTCCTTTCTTGCGAGCATATAAATCGTTATAAGCCAAGTCCAATGCGCATAACGCAAACATATCATGCTTTAAAAGCGAGTGGATGGTATCCCAAAATTCCTCGGGCGTACTGTTTTGTATTGATTCTATCAATGCTTTATGCAGCAATATATCATCCATCATTTTTTGCACCGTAACTCCATAATATGGGTTGGAAGTTGCCTCTCCATATCCTGAAATGCCCCCGTCTTTAAGTTCAACAATAAGGGTAGGTTGCACATCATGGGTTTCTCTTGAAATAGTAAAAGTATGTCGTAATTTTAACTCAAAAGGTCTAAGAATTAATTCCATTAAATAGAGCTTTATTATTTGGGAAAGTTAATAAAATTATGGACTTAATTAAACTATAAAATAAATATATGTCAACCCATTGTGCATTTTGATAATTTTGAAATTAATATGGATATAAATCTTCATTCTTCACCTCTAATCCTAAAGCCTGCCTGCCGGCAGGCAGGGATGGAATGAAGATTTCTTCGATTCACACCCTTTAGTCCCGATAGCTATCGGGAGGGAAAAAATCGAGGAAATCTGTTCAAAATGCACAACGGGTTATGTCATTATCTATTGTCTGGTTTAAGAAAGCAAAATTTAATAAATTTCAGTATTGGGGAATAATATTAAAAGAGGTGAAAATAATTTAAATTTCACTTCTTCCCACCCACCACAATCACAATCTCCCCTTTTGGAGGTTTTTTGGTATAATGTTCCAAAACTTCCTTTGCCGTCCCTCTTATGGTTTCTTCATAAAGTTTTGTCAGTTCTCTCGATACAGAAACTGGCCTTTCATCACCAAAATATTCGCAGAAATTAGTCAATGTTTTAATGAGCTTATGAGGCGATTCGTAAAAAATCATGGTCCGTGTTTCTTCAGCCAGAATTTTAAGTCGGGTCTGTCTTCCTTTTTTGACCGGCAAAAAGCCTTCGAACACAAATTTATCGTTTGGCAAACCACTATTGACCAAGGCGGGCACAAAAGCCGTCGCTCCCGGAAGGCAATCCACTTCTATATCATTTTCAATGCAGGAACGGATCAATAAAAATCCCGGATCCGAAATGGCCGGAGTCCCGGCATCGCTTATTAGGGCAATTGTCATTTCACCTTTGAGTTTGGAGATCAAGCCCTCAACGGTTTTATGCTCATTGTGCATGTGGTGGGATTGCAAAGGTGAATTGATTTCAAAATGCTTAAGCAGCTTTCCCGAGGTGCGCGTGTCTTCGGTCAAAATTAAATCTACAGTCTTTAAAACCTCAATTGCCCTAAAGGTCATGTCTTTAAGGTTGCCAATTGGCGTGGGAACAATAAAAAGTTTGCCCATCAATCAAATT
>DASWKU010000247.1:0-1661 GCA_036396455.1 Flavobacteriaceae bacterium | reverse complement strand
GTAATTTTAGAGTAGATTATCATAGATAGATTTTTAGATTAATGAATTGAAATTCAACCCTTTAATTTACTAAAAATCTATCTTTTTTACTAATAAAACATGACTAAATATTAATCGAACTCAGGTTTTTAGAATGGCTTTTTCTGTTTTTGGCACAGAATACAGTAAAGTGCAGAATTTTGAATGCTGCTTATCCCGAGGCAAATCTTAATTTATTAAGCCGCTCTTTCTTCAGTATGTACAGTTTTAATATGTTCAAAAACAATAGCTTTCCACTTCTCAATCCTTTTAAGTTCAAAATCCTCTGCATAAATTTGATTGGAATCGTAAAAATTAAGGATGATTCTTTCTCCATTGACCAATAAAATTTCCAGATCAAGTTTTTCCAACAAATCGTTTACCCCATTCTTTGTTTTTACTGACTTCTTGGTTTGTATTATTTTGGTTTCTTTTATTTTGCTCAAATCAACCAACTGTTCATTACATTCAGTTTCATAAACTTTCATAAAAATCAGTTTTTTCTGATGAGTATCTATAGCAATAAAGCTATTCCCCCAAGTTTCCATCTGGGAGACTTTTAAATTATTTTTGGCAATCGCTGCCCTATATTTGGTCTTTAACTTTTTTGCTTCGCTGTTTCCTGCCAAAATAAAAAAATAATAAGGTACAAAAACACTACCAACCAAGATCAAGGACACAATGACTATTGAAATATCCATTTGAGTATTATTTTTAATCGTTAAATATTATGAATTATGTTGCTTTAGTTAACCGTAATCTCTAAGTATATCGATTATCTAAAACATTGACTATAAGCTTTTTGATGAAGCTCATACCATTGATAATTGTGAAAACACCTTAAAGGTTTAAGGGAAATAATGAAAAGGATAAATTATTTTAAGGCTATTAAGTTTGAGATCAATAGTTTCACTACTTATAATATATAGTAATGCAATTTTGTTTTTGTGTGTACGCAACCATTGAATACCGTTTATAGCATTGTTAAAAATAACATTTGGTCCAAAGCGCCCAACAATTTGAATACTACTTTCCGATTTTATCCTATCGGCATCAAAATAAGCATGGTTATTATCTTGATCGTTAATTTGAGAATTAGCTTCAATGGATTCTTCAGAATGGTCATAACTATTTGGTAATGCAGAAATTGCATTTCCTATGAAGAATAGAACAATAAATAGTAAAAGCCTAAGTGTAGACATTTCCTTAATTCGAATTTTAATCAAAGGTATGAACAAGCCAAGTTAATTTATTGTTAAAAATTAAATTTGGATTTCAATACAACGGTAAATTAAGTGAGTTTGAGACCCTTATTATTTCATTTAATAAAAGTAATATCTATCAACTAGTGTTTAGTTGAAATATGAAACGTGAGGGAAATTTAGAAATTAAAACTCACCCCTTAAACTTCAAAGGCAAATGCACCACCTTTTTGGTCTCAAAAAAGTCTTCAGTAAAATAGTCGCTTAAGTTATAAAGGGTTGCGGTTCTGTAATTTTGGAGTTCCTCGGTCAGATCGCCGCCTTTTAGGTATAAAATTCCGTTTTTTAGGTCATGCTGCTGTGGTTTGGCAATCTTGCCCTTGACCCAACTTACAAAGGTTGGCATGGTGGTCACCGCCCTACTCACTATAAAATCAAATT
>DASWKU010000246.1:0-9890 GCA_036396455.1 Flavobacteriaceae bacterium | reverse complement strand
AACAACTGAAAATACATAACCCAAAATGTTCATTAAAAACAGCCAGGAGAAATTTTCTACAAACCTCAATACAATCTTATTTTTTAAAATAGTTCCCAATTTAATCTAACCCTTAAGCCTTTTTAGGTATTTTATTTTTTTAAACTTTAATATCGATATAAGTAATTCCGGAAATTTCCACCCTATATACTTAGGTAAATATAAAATTGAAAATAAAATCCTCTTTTTTATAGTGAAACTTAGCTTGTTAGCCTTGAATTCCTTTTTTATTTCAGACAAAAATTTAAGATATAACTGTCTAATTGTTTGCCTTTCCTTAATCGGTATTTTGTGCTTGTCAATTAACCATACAATAAATGTATCCAACATGGCTCCTATGTGCGTCATAAATATTAGTTCTAAAACTGTCTTTTTCTCAGAAAAATCAGATACGTATTTATTGACCAAATCAATCTCAATAAAAAAAGCCTTATTGATATCTAAAACCCTTTTTATAGATATCACACGTCTTGTAACAGACCTCTTCCTAGAATGCACCTTCAATAAACTCTCTTCAAGGAACGCTATCTTACTCGAATTGAATAAAATCTCGAGAAAAAAGGGATTATCCTGAAACCATATTTTTTCGGGAAATTTAATTGGTTTAACAACTTCTGTTCTAAATAATTTTGCAGAAGAAGTTGGAAAGACTTTATTGCTGTAAACAGCTTTAATTGTTTCTATACCTGTCAATACATTTCTAAAATTACTATTTGTGAAAATTTTTAAAACTTTACCGTTTTCATCATATAGTGTGTGTCCAACATTAACTACATCAGCTTTTTTTAGTATAGCTTCTTGAACACTCTTTTCAATCATCTGATCTTCAAACTCATCGTCCGCATCCAAAAATGCCAAATAAGTCCCATTGGCCAAAGATTTTCCTTTATTTCTTGCCGCTCCTGGAGCACCGTTCACTGTATTTATTAATTGAATATTTGAATGTTGCTCACAAAATTTTTCAGCTATAAGACCGGACTTATCCGTAGAACCGTCATTAACTAAAATAAGTTCAATATTGGGATAGCTCTGATTTAAAACAGATTGAACCGCCCTAGGCAAACAAATTTCCTCGTTATAAAAAGGAATAATTACGCTGACTAATGGCGGTTCCCTCATCGCTATAATTTAAGAAGTTCTGAAACCATGTTTTGTTGGACATTTAGTAAATTTTTTACACTATTTGGAGGTATCCATTGTGAAGCAGTTATACTATCGGCTCCTACCAAAATACACGCAGATGGAATTTTATAAAATTGTGAAAAAGCATAAATTGAAGCACACTCCATATCAACCAAAGCACATCCTTTTGACTTATAATGGTCAATTAATGATGGTGTTTCTCGAAATGGTGAATCTGTACTCAAAATAGTTTTTGATGTCAGATTGCACTTATTTTTTACTTTTTCAAAAAATGACAAATCATAACATTCCAGCTCATCCTTTTCAGAATAAAAGAATGTCGTACCCGATAATGAAATAGCTTTTTGAACAATATGAGAGCTCCCTCCTTTTACAGAGTCATCCAATATTCCAGCACTACCAATAAAAATAAACTGCCTTACTCCTAAAGCCCTAAGTTCTTCCAAAAGCATTATCATGGCAGGAGCACCTGAACCAAATTCCGAACACAATAAAATTTTGGATTTATAAATGAAATGTGAGCCATTTATGCCTTTAGCTCTCTTTGTAAATGGCGAAATAACTTTAGAAAACATTTTTCTTTTAATAGAAATAATCGCCATATTAGGAAGCCTTTTAAAATTGTAAGCTCCGTTATTTCTTTTCCAAGTAACTAAATCTGACGCTTTTAAAATAGATGGTTCTTTATAAAAATTTAATGTTTTAATATTAAAGAATGTCATAAGCCCAAATGATTATGATATAAAAACCAAAAAAATAAAGATACTAATCCATCTATAGATAAAATTTAAATCTGTAATTAATTTTAACAGAACTAAAATTATAATTTTTTTTGCTTAAATACATTTTTCGCCTTTTTAAGCCCTAAAAATCCTCAACTCTTAAATATTGCTGCTCAAATCCCAAATCAAAGGAAGTACAAAATAAATAATACTGGTCAAGAGAATGATGGATATGATGTTCATCCAAAACCCTTTTCGTACCATATCTTCAATTTTTAGGTAGCCCGAGCCAAAAACCACAGCATTAGGCGGTGTAGCAACCGGCAACATAAACGCACAGGATGCTGCAACCGTGGCACCCAACAGCAGTAAATAGGGATGGACTCCAATGGCCGAAGCCATGGAAACCAAAACCGGTAACAGCATAGCGGTAGTAGCTAAATTGGAAGTGATTTCAGTTAAAAAATTAACGGATGTGATTAAAATTAACAGTATCAAAATTAAAGGCATCGTACTTAAGGAAGTCATTTGTTGCCCAATCCATACGGCCAATCCGCTGGCTTCAAAGCCAAGGGCCAAAGCCATTCCACCACCGAACAAAAGTATGATTCCCCAAGGTAATCTTATGGCATCATCCCAATTCAACAATCTGGTTTTTCCACTGTGGCTCGGGAGTAAAAAAAGAACGGTACCGGCAGTAATCGCAATGATGGTATCGTCTATAGCAGGTATAAATTGCTTTATTAAAAAAGACCTGCTGATCCAAGCAAATGCAGTACAAATAAAAACAACCATTACTATTTTTTCTTCAAACGTGATTTTTCCCAATGATTTTAATTGATTGATTATTTCTTTGCGTCCACCGGGAAATGCCTTCTGTTTAAATTTAAAAGCCATTTTGGTAAGATACAACCAACATATATACAATAAAAGAACACTAATTGGAAAACCAAATTTAAACCATTGTGAAAATGTAATTTCAACGCCATAAGTTTCCTTAACAACCCCTGCCAAGACAAGGTTTGGAGGGGTTCCGATTAATGTAGCCATCCCACCAATGGATGCACTATAGGCAATGGCAAGCATCAATGCCTTGCCAAAAATCAGGTTTTCGTCTTCAATGGTTTTTGGATTGTCCTTTAGTTGTGACACAATGGCCATTCCAATGGGCAATATCATGACGGCGGTAGCCGTATTGGATATCCACATGGAGAGGAAGGCCGTGGCAATCATGAAGCCCAGAATGATATAAACCACATTGGTGCCCACAATTTTTATGATGTTTAAGGCAATGCGTTTGTGAAGGTTCCATTTTTCTATTGCGATGGCAAGAATAAACCCTCCAATATACAGAAACACATATTTATGACCATAGGAAGCTGTAGTTTCACTAAGACCTAACCCTCCACTTAAAGGGAAAAGAATAATGGGCAATAAAGCTGTAACCGCAATGGGCAATGCCTCTGTAATCCACCAAACGGCAATCCAAATGGCAGAAGCTAAAACTGCGTTTGCTGGTTTGCTCAACCCTTCAGGATGAAAGAACAGCAATATGAGTATAAATCCTAACGGCCCCAAAATGAGTCCGATGGTTTTTTTAGTTAGTCTTATAGGCATCATTAATTATCTGTAATAAAGAAAAGATAAAATTTTAATATAAAAAAACGGACTTAATTTGTCCTTAATAAATTTTAGCTTTAATCATATAATTGTTAAATATTATAAAACAAAAAATGGGACCATTGCCCCATTTTCTAGATTGCTTATTTCATTTATTCTTATTTGCTAAGCATCAAAAGTTCATTGCAAATTATTTCAGTGACATAACGTTTTTGTCCGTCTTTGTCTTCATAACTGCGGGATGTCAATTTTCCTTCCACAGCTATTTCCTGTCCTTTGTTCACATAGCTTTCAATGACTTTTACCAAACCATTTTTAACCACTATGTTGTGCCAGTAGGTGCGTTCAACTTTGTTGCCAGATTTGTCTTTGTAACTATCGTCCGTTGCCAAAGAGAATTTGGCCATTTTTTGGCCATCTTTAAAGGTGATAATTTCAGGCTCTTGCCCTAATCTTCCAATCAACTGTACTTTGTTTCTTAATGTGTTCATAATTTTTAAATTTAAAGGTTAAACAGTTAATACTATCGAGTTCTGATGTTTCGACAAGGCAAAGATGCAAACACTTCAAAATAGTATTCGGTAGTTACGCATTTAAAATCGTTTGTAACCGTTTGTAACCGTTTGTAAACGAATAATTCGTATATTGCAAGGGGAACTATATAGATTATGGGACAAGAAAATAAGTTTAATTCCGCACCAGAAAATGTGCATTTTTGGAAGTGAATAAGTCCTTTGATTAACGGTCGAAGCACCACTAATTCAGCAGTTATTTAGTTATCACTTGCCGATTTTAAAACAATTAAAAGTTTTTATCTCAAATATCGTGTTGAACTCGCCAATACTTGACCAATTGGGTTTAACGGTTTGTACATGATTTGTGTGGCGTAAAAATTTCCGATTTTTACGCCGTAGCAATATTTTTATTGAATGTTTGTCGTTTTGTGCCAAATCCGATTTGAACATAAATGATACGGTGTCGTGTGTAGTTTTTATTTTTCAAAAGTCACAAACTGTATTGCATCATCATCTTCAGGTATACTTGGGTAAAAAATATTAGTAATCTCAAATTTGGAATTATTTAATACATTGATTTCTAGTTCCCAAGTTTTAGATAAATCTCTAGTTGGATTAAGTTTTATTATATTGTCACTTAATTCATAAATAAATTCTTCATCTGTTGAATTTCTTGCTTTCAAAATTAATGTATTATTATCGACAAAATCCAATTGATGAGTTCCAGGAAAGGGTATGGATTCAGTGTATGTTCCGGTCAAAGTTAGATTATTATCGTTGATACTACAAGATGAGTAAATTCCGATTAAAATGAGTAGTCCGATTAGTTTTAAATTTCTCATAGTTGATTATTTTACATAAGATGATGTTGCTATCAGGCTGGCTGCGTCAAATTAACACAACTCTGGCTATACGGTCAAAACTGATGTTATTTTTGTCCTTTGCCTTCTTTAGAACTGAAACCTTTAGGACATCGTCCAAAGTCCCGACTATATTTAAGCGGTTTTTGTCTGTGTGGTAAATTTAATTAAATATCGTGTTAAAGTTTGCTTAATAAGTAACAAATCATTGATTAATAACGTATGTATATTATGTGATAGACATTTTTAAGCGCACAAATTGTGCATTTCATCGAAAAAAATAAACTATTCAACCAATTAATACAAAAAATCAATAATTTTCAACGCTGTTAATCAAAATATATGAGTTATACTAAATCTGAAATAGAGAAAATAGGTAACACTCTTATATATCTTCAAGAAAGGATTGGTGAAAATATTTCTAAAACTAAAGCTATAAAGCTTCTTTATTTCTTAGAAGAATTTTCAATAAAAAAATACGGTAGACCATTCTTAAATCTGGAATGGGAAGTGTGGCACTTAGGCCCAGTATCGGAAGATTTATATGCCGAAATAAATGAACCTTTTATGCTGGTTGAACATATTGAACAGATTTACTCAAATGGATTGGACGGATGTTTTATAAAACCAAAACACGCATTTAATGATGATGAGTTTTCAGATGCTGATATTTCATTAATGGATATATTAATAAAAAATATTGGTCATTTAAATGCAAACCAACTCATTGAATTAGCCCATCAAGAACATACTCTTTGGTATAAGATTGCAAAAGAAAATAATTTATTAGATAGTTTCTTAAAAAAAACAAAAACAACTACAGATTTTAAAATTAATTTATCGGAATTACTTACCGCTGATAAATTACCGATATATGATGCATATATAGAAGCTAAAGAAATGAGTAAATTATATGCTTTGTAATCCATTTGAAATACTTTTTTTTCCAAATTTTTATTTTAAAAACGGCAAAGCCCCTCTACCAAAGTTTTTTATTACATTGAAAAATATTGATAATGAATTAATTGTCGTTAGTTTACCAAGTTCTCAAGATTATGTACCAGACAATATTAAAATTGAAGGATGCATTGAATATCCAGATAAATGTATAAGTTGTTTTTGTTTTTTTAAAAAAACTATAATTTGTGATGATACCGGCTTCCAATTCGATAAAGACACATTTATTTATGCAAATGGAGTAGATACTTACAGTTTGAAAACACTACGCTCTTTCTACCCTATTAAAGATATTGACTATTTTGTAAAAGGTAAAATGTCGAAAGAATTAGAAACAAAACTCTATAATTGCCTTAAAAATAGCTTTGATTTAAAGCGAGGAATAAAAAAAGTTCTCTGATTAAATGCTTACCAGCCTCTTATAACTCAAATAACTTTCACTATCAACCAAAAATTTCTCAAATCTCTCTTGGCTTGTCAAAGCACGTGTATAGTTCGATGATTACAGAATATTCAGGGTTAGGCACTATTAGTTTTTGGATCTGATTACTTGTATTTTTGTTCTAGTATCATTTTCAATTTTCTGAAAATGATATATTCTGTTTTTTTGAGTTAATAAACTAAAGGAATTATTTTCTAAAAATCTGTTCCTTAAGGTAGATAAGCTAGTTTTTAGACCTATATCTTTTTCTACTACCTTTTCGTAAAAATTTTTAAGATTCGTTTCAATAAGAACACAATCATTTTCAAAAATAAGCAAGTAAAAATGTTGTATTTTATTGTTCATAAGATAACATAGTTAACCCTATATATTACTTTTTAACAAATAAAGCCATATATGTTTATAATTTAACATGGCTAATGTACTCAATTATTATAAAAAGGTTTAAATTTGATGAACAAAAAAACGCCAGTACTTGGAATACTGACGTTCAGTTAGGTAATCTTTTGAATGTTTGATTTAAAGTTAATGGAACTAAAAATCAATTTGACTTACAGTTCTACATCCAATGATAAAACCTTTTGATTACTCAAAAAAAGCTAAATGAAATACTATTGTTCAATCATTTAGCGTTACTGTAATAACTACCTATTGGTAGTTATCCGAGTTGTAACCTTCATGGGCACATATTTGTACCCAGTCAAAGTTTTAACTCGGACTCTCACAGTTTTAGTAGTTGTACGAGTTACGCTCATAATACTAAAATTGTATTTGATAGAGAGCTAATACTAAACACGTCTCTCTGTCGTGTTAAATAAAAGGGTACTCTGACCAGTACCCTTTGTTTTTTTAAGTTCTTAATTCCAATCCATGATAATTTTTCATACCTAATATCATCAAAGTTTCAGCCATATTATTGAAATTCCTGTTATTATCCTTGGCAAGATTTTCAATTTTATTGACAACGTCTTGTTTCAACCGAAGTGTTTTAGATTCGGTTTTTGGAGTTTTGTTTGGGCTTTTTGTACTTGACATAATAAGATTTTTTTGAACAGATTAATAACAGTTCCAAATTATTAAATCTGCACCACTCTGCAATGCAAAACTTATAAACATTGTCAACAAGTTTTTAACAAAATTTAATGATAAATAATTGAATGTTAATGCCTTTGTGGAAGATAATGTACAAATTTAAAAATTTGCTTTGTGATTTCAAAAAGTATAAAATTTTTGAAAATAGTTGGCAACCATATATGAGTTTGCACTAAAATAATTTCACTATTTTTATCATATGCAAGACGACTGGGGCAGAGAAGATTTGCTTATAGCCTATTTAGAGTTTAGCATAGTCTTTTTTATGCTTAATATTGCTTTGTATTTTGGTGGTCTTAATTAATATTTTTAATTATGGATGTAAACATACCTTTAATTTTAGCTATTATAATCCCATTTTACTCAGGGCTTGGTTTTTTGGCACATAGCAGGTTCTTAAGATTTCAGGAACTTGCAAATGCAATAACCTATATATGCGGGTTTATTTTTTTTATTGGATTAATATGGAATTTATCTACATTTTTTTCTGAAACGTCTATAACCAGCGATATTGTCGAAAATTATGAAATCGAAAAAAAAGTAGAATCCGCAATACAGGAAAACTATTTTGAACCAACATATTGGTTGGCTTTGACGGTTATAACGTCATTATATCTACAAATTATCCAATACATTTTTAACCCAGAAAGTGAGAAGAAAACATCTTCCAATGGTATAGAACCAGATAAAAAACCGCTAAAAGGAAAGGAATAACGTATTTTCAATATAATCTTTTTAAATCTGCTTTTCATTTTTAATCCTTATTTTTAATTGATTTATTTAACCGAACTTTAACCTTAAAGAGCATCTTTGCAATTAGGGTTTGTCCCTCATTGTATATAGATGCCTATTTGTGCATGCAATTCCACATAGAAACCAAACGCCTAATCCTGCGCAACATCCTGCCTTCCGATGTTGATGGTATGTTTGAGTTGGATTCCGACCCTGAAGTCCATAAATATCTTGGCAACAAACCCTTTACAACCAAACGCCAATCTGAAGAAAACATTAAAGGCGTTATAAAACAATATGAAGACTTTGGCATTGGACGTTGGGCCATGATCCATAAAGAAACCAACGAATTTATGGGCTGGTCCGGTTTAAAGTTAAATACAGTTACGCTTAATAAACATACCAATTTTTATGATGTGGGCTATCGTATCATCAAACGGTTTTGGGGAAAAGAGTATGCCACCGAGTCCTCAATCGCTGCTTTGGATTATGGATTTAATACCCTATATTTAGATTCCATTTATGGTATAACAGAAAAAGGTAATCAGGCCTCACACCATGTCCTTTTAAAAATCGGCCTCAAGTATATTGAGGACTTTTATGATGAAAAAGCCAACCTTAACCTGCGTTGGTATAACATTTCTAAATCTTAACTCATGCAAAAACAATGTCTGGAATGTGGCGAAAAAATTGTGGGTAGAATTGACAAAAAATTCTGTAGTGACGCTTGCCGAAACGCTTACAACAACACTATAAATAAGGATAGCAAGAACCTTATAAGAAACACCAATAACCGACTGCGGAAAAATTACAGAATACTGGAAGAGCTCAATCCAGAACAAAAGACAACAGCTTCCAGGGCAAAACTTATTGAAAAAGGATTCGACTTTAATTACTTCACCAGTATTTACACCACAAAAGCCGGTGCAGTGTACTACTTTGTATATGACCAAGGGTATCTGCCCATTGAAGGCGATTATTATGCATTGGTAAAACGGGAATCTTAATCCCTTACTTCCAGGAATGTCCTTGCATGGACAATGCTGCTTTTAGGATATCCTTTTGACTGATCTGTCCTACGAGTTTTCCGTTTTCAACAATAGGGAAACGTCTTCTCTTCGATTCCAAAAATTTGTTGGCCGCATCAAAAATATTCATGTTCCCATCAATGGTCTCCACATTTTTAACCATGTGCTTTTCAACGGTATTGTTTTCCATTGGCATATTATAGTAACGGCTTTCGCTGATATGTTTAATACAATCGCCTTCAGAAATGACCCCAATAAGCTCGTTTTTTTCGTTCACAACTGGAGCACCTGAAATACGATATTTTATCAATGTATCTATAACTTTTTCAATACGTTCGCCCGATTTAAACGTGATTAATTTTGTTGACATATAATCACGAACCATTACGGGGATATCGCCCGTAGTCTTTTTTTTTGCCTTTCTTGCCGCCAAAAAACTTTTAATGCCCATAATGTTAAATTTTAGTTGGAAAAATAAATTTACTG
This sequence comes from Flavobacteriaceae bacterium, assembly GCA_036396455.1. Taxonomy (GTDB): domain Bacteria; phylum Bacteroidota; class Bacteroidia; order Flavobacteriales; family Flavobacteriaceae; genus Geojedonia. The sequence goes on along the minus strand of DASWKU010000246.1, from coordinate 254 downwards.
AAAATTGCCGAATTAAACTAACATAAATTTTTAACACTTTTTATTTTGTAATTTTATGATTCAAACTAATTAACGTTACTTATGTTTAAAAAAGCGATAGCATTGCTCTTGATTGTTCTGGCTATTTATTGGAGTTTTTCAGCTTTGATGCCCCAAAATTTTTCTAAAATCGATACCGCCGAAACTTTATTTTCTACTGAACGTGCTTTAATACATCTTAAAGAAATTTCAAAAGAACCCCATTATGTTGGCAG
>DASWKU010000245.1:0-7416 GCA_036396455.1 Flavobacteriaceae bacterium | reverse complement strand
TATGTTTTTGCGCTGGATGGTACGAAGTGACCGAACTGGCGTTGACTTTGGTATTTGGAAAGGCCTCTCCCCTAGCCAATTATCCTGTCCATTGGATGTGCATTCCGGTAATGCGGCAAGAAAGCTAGGTCTACTCTATCGAAAACAAAACGATGCCAAAGCGGTATTGGAGCTGGATAATTCCTTAAGAAAACTGGACCCTCTCGACCCCGTAAAATATGATTTTGCCCTGTTTGGACTGGGAGTTTTTGAAAGGTTTTAACATAATATTTGGAAGGCTTTGTCTATCTTTAAAACCTTTAACTAACAACATTCAACCAATGAAAAAAATGATCTTATTGTTAAGCTGTTTAGCATTCCTCTCCTTAACTGCCCAAGGCAGAAAACTTCCTATTGATACTATTGTTGTTACCAAACATAATACTACTGTAAAAGGGGTTAGTTTTCCTTACACTGCCAAAACCGGAACTCAACCTGTATGGGATGAAAATGGAGACCCAATAGCAAGTTTATTTTATACGTATTACACAAGGGATGATGTTAAAGATAGAGCTAACCGACCGCTTATTATTTCGTTTAATGGTGGCCCAGGTTCGGCTTCGGTATGGATGCATGTTGCCTATACTGGGCCCCGCATTTTAAAAATAGATGAAGAAGGTTATCCCATTCAACCTTATGGCTTTAAAACCAATCCGTATTCCATCATCGATGTGGCCGATATTGTGTTTGTAAACCCTGTAAATACGGGATATTCCAGAATGATTCCCAATAAAGAAGGTAAAATGCCTGATAAAAGTCTTTTCTTTGGAATTAATGCTGACATTAAATATTTGGCCGAATGGATCAATACGTTTGTGTCGCGCAATAATCGCTGGGAATCCCCAAAATATATTATTGGGGAAAGCTATGGAGGCACACGGGTCATGGGGTTGGCTTATGAATTGCAGAATACCCAATGGATGTATTTAAATGGAGTTATTCTGGTTTCACCTGCCGACTATAATGCCTATAATTCAGGGCAACCAGAGTATTCGGCACTTGACCTGCCATACAAAGCAGCCGCTGCATGGTATCACAACATGTTACCTGCAGCCTTACAAAATAAGGACTTAACTGATATGTTGCCGGAAGTTGAAGACTATGCTATCAATACATTAATGCCTGCCTTGGCCAAAGGTGGTTTTATTTCTGATGAAGAACGAAACCGTGTTGCCGAAAAAATGGCTTACTATACTGGCTTGAGTAAAAAAGTTATTTTACAGCATAATTTGGACGTCCCCAATCAATTTTTCTGGAAAGAATTGTTACGTGATAAAACAGGGCAAACCATTGGACGTTTGGATTCACGTTATTTGGGAATTGATAAAATAGATGCTGGAGATAGTCCAGATTATAGTCCAGAATTGACCTCATGGCTTCATTCGTTTACACCTGCCATAAATGACTATATCAAAAAAGAGTTGAAATTTGATACCGACATAAAATACAATATGTTTGGCCCTGTCCGTCCTTGGAACAATGAAAATAACACGGTTCGCGATGACTTAAGAAAAGCCATGGCAACAAATCCGTATTTACATGTATTGGATCAATCTGGCTATTATGATGGAGCCTGTACTTATTTTACAGCAAAATATACATTATCGCAAATTGACCCCAGTGGTAAAATGAAAGACCGTTTTTATTTCAAAGGGTACAGAAGCGGGCACATGATGTACTTACGGCATGAAGATCTTATTTCGGCAAACGATGATTTAAGGGAATTTATTAAGAATTCATCGGCAAACGGAAAAGCGGCGAAATATTAAGCCATGATTTGCCCAAAAAAAAATTGTAATATCCAATTGTTTTAAAATTGAAAGAAAAAATGCTTAAGAACTTAAAATTACCACTAATTATCCTCGCTACCATAGGTCTGTTTTTCTTGAGTTGCCAAACCGTCCCCGGAGAGGTTATCAAAGACATCCCTACTCCGGCTTCGGCGAAAAGTTCAGAGCCCAATTTGTATAAATCAAATGACGGGAACATCTACCTAAGTTGGATTGAAGTTTTACCGGACACATCAAGTGCCCTAAAATTCTCAACACTTAACAAAGATAATTTATGGAGCGAACCAAAAACGATTGCCCAAGGCACCGATTGGTTTGTGAATTGGGCCGATTTTCCTGGAATGACTTCATTCGGTAAATCTAATTTAGCTTCCCATTATCTTGAAAAAAGTGCGAATGGAACCTATACCTATGATGTGAAGTTAATGCTATCCAGTGACAATGGAAACACCTGGATGCCACCAATAATCCCTCATACCGACAATACCAACACTGAGCATGGATTCGTCAGTAAACTAGACTTAAAGGATGATTCACTTCTAACTATTTGGTTGGATGGAAGGCAATATGCCTATGCGGAAGTAAACGATTCCATCGCCAAGGAAATGACCTTAAGGGGAGCCATTTTTGATGCAAATGGAACGCTATTAAAGGAATCCTTAATTGATGAACGCGTTTGTGATTGTTGCCAAACCGATGCTGCCATGACCGAAAAAGGTCCTATTGTCGTGTATAGAAATCGTTCAGAAGATGAAGTCAGGGATATTTTTTATTCGCGATTGGTTGAAAATGAATGGACAGAGCCAAAGCCAATTTTTAATGACGAATGGACTATTGCAGGATGTCCAGTAAATGGACCGTCAATTGCTGCCAATGCTACTATGGTTGCCGTAGTTTGGTACACTTTGCATAACGACACACCACAAGTTAAATTGGCATTTTCCGGAAACAACGGAGAATCATTTGAAACCCCAATAGTTTTAAACAATGGCAATACGATTGGTCGCGTGGATGTTGAATTATTGAAGGATAATTCCGCTATCGCTGTTTGGCTGGAAACAATTGAAGACAATACGGTTATTCAAATGCAGCGTATCCATGAAAATGGAGCAAAAAGCAACGTGTTGACTTTGGCCAAAACATCGGAAGACCGCTCCAGTGGGTTTCCAAGACTGGTGGTCAAGGATGATACCGCTTATTTGGCCTACACATTAAGCGGTAAGGATTTAAGTATTAAAACCTTGGCTGTTAATATGAATGCTTTGGAATATATAAACTAAGCTGAATGAACTACCTCGACACAGAGCGTACGAGACCGCTACGCTACAAGTCCCGAAGCATCGGGACAAGAAACTAGATTTTCGTCCAGACTCTTGGTTCTTGTCTCTTGGTTCTTTGCACAACCAGATTATCAAGACGCTACACACGAGGCAGTCCCGATCCCGATGGTCCCGATAGCTATCGGGATCGGGACATCGGGGAATTATTTAGATTAAAAGATCAGTCTAAATGAGATTTTATATGAAGCCATTTATTTCTTAAAGCCACCTTTGCATCGGATGCATTTTCATTGGCTTTTATAATATTGTATTTGCTTATGGTCAAGCCCACTTTGTCAAAAATTTCATCGTACGGTATGGGTGAATTGCCCTCAACATAGTTTTTTAAAAACAATCCAACTGAAGGATAGGTCATTTCAGTGATTTCATCCATAATGGAATTATCCACAAAAGGTTTGTCTTTGCCATACTTTAACGATAATTCTTTCATTAATGAGACCAAACTCCGTGCGCCGTGACTTTCTTCCTGGATCAAAATATCAAGGCACATCCCTATCAATGCTCCTTTATAATAGACATTATTAAAGTTTTCGGCATAAGGTTCTTCAATGATGTTTTCGCTCATTTCAGTAAAGCTCATGGTGTCATCAAATCGTTTAGAGATGTTTATTTTACGGGACATCTCAAGATAAAATTCGTCCTCTGTCATTAATCCTTCATAAACCTGAAAATGTTGGGCGAAATATTCGGTAACACCTTCATACATCCATAAATGTTTTGAAAATGTAGGATTGTTATAATCAAAATAATGCACATCTTCAGAATGGATTCCCAAAGGCGTTACAATATGAAAAAACTCATGGGCTACCACATCAATCACCGACTTTGCCAAGTATTCTTTTGAAGACCATTCCCTCAACACCGTCACAGTGGATTTTTGGTGCTCCAAAGCCCCAAAACCTTTTGGTGAATCCTCCTTTCCATCGGATAAAAACAAAATAATATCATAACGATTGGTGGTATGGATATCACCAAGGTAGGCCTTTTGTGCAGCCATCATGTTATAAACCGTTTCCTTTATTTCCGTTGCAGTATGCACCTTGTTTGGAGAATAAACGCTCAAAACCACGTTAATATCATCCACCATAAATTCTTCAACATCTAGATATCCATACATCATGGGATTATCGGTAATGTCAAAATATCGCGGTGCAACATAACTTGTGATCACTTTGTTGTCATTGGTGAAAACGGTGTTTATAGTTTCCAAAGCCGACGTTCTTTTAAAATCTGCAGGCGCTATGACATCCAAAGTATAGGAGTTGTTTTTAAGGGAATCAAAATACCCAATATAGCCATGTAGGTTCAGCACATAATTATCCGGAGAAATGTTGGTGCCTTCAGGTGAAAAAATGGGAGAAGGATTATTATCACGTTCAATATCATAAGTGTCATTGACCCAATAGGTAATCTTGTCCAATTGTTTTGCATTGGAAATAGTCCAGGAGTTGGCATCAATTTTTATGGATGGAAGAATCTTACCATTGTAATCCAAAGCTACAAAGTCCTCAATATAATTTCCAAAATCACTGACTTCATACGATCCTTGTACCACTCTTGGCAATCTATAGATTACCTCGTTCTCTATAAAACGTCCTGGATCAATGGTAACAGGTGCTTTGTCATTTGTTACTGAAGTTAAATCGATGATGGATTGAATGGGATTGTTGATCGCTAAATCGTTATTGCTCCTTATTTTTGCCGAACCACATGCGCTAAATAGCATGCTGAAACCAAGAACGGCCAACTGTTTTTTAATCACTGTTAATTGCTTTTTTTTGTCGCGCAAATCTACGAGTAGTAAAATTTATTATCGCAAAGATTTTGTTAAAATGATGAATCACTATCTTCGCAAGATGCAAAAACCATTGATCAGCATACTAACTCCCTTTAAAAATACGGCCCGATTTTTACCGGAATGTTTAAATTCCATACTTGGTCAAAGCTATGATGCGTGGGAATTATTGATGGTTGATGACCATTCATCCGATTTGAGTTATGAAATGGTTAAAGCTTATGCCCAAAAGGATTCGCGAATTCAACTTTATAAAAATTCAGGTCGTGGCATTATTGAAGCTTTGCGGCTTGCCTTTTTGAAAAGCAAAGGAGATTATATCACCCGCATGGACAGCGACGACATCATGCACCCTGAAAAGTTGCAACACATGCACAATGATTTGCAAAGCCATGGAAAACAACATGTGGCATTGGGACTTGTAAATTATTTTAGTGAAGAAGGGGTCAGCGACGGCTATTCCCGCTACGAAACTTGGTTGAATGCACTGACAGAACAGGGCTTAAATTATAGTGAAATTTATAAGGAATGTGTGATTCCTTCACCTTGCTGGATGGTTCATAGAGAGGATTTGATAATGTGTGAAGGGTTCAATCCAAACCGATATCCAGAAGATTACGATTTAACGTTTAGGTTTTACAAATATGGTCTAAAGTGTATACCAAGTCATCACGTGCTGCATTATTGGAGAGATTATAAAACCAGAACGTCAAGAATTCATGAGCATTATGCCCAAAATTATTTTTTGGATATCAAGCTCCACTACTTTTTGGAATTGGATTATGACACCTCACGAGTACTTACCCTTTGGGGAGCCGGCGCCAAAGGGAAAACAATTGCAAAACAGCTTTCAGACAAGAGCATCCCATTTGTTTGGATATGTGATAACCCTAAAAAAGTTGGAAAACACATTTATGGGCATGAGCTTTTTAATTTTGACTATTTAAAACAATTACATCGCCCACAAAGTATTGTTACTGTTGCCAATGAGGAAGCCCAAAGCGTTATTAAAGACTATTTCCAAGAACAACATATGAAACCAATGGTAGATTACTTTTTCTTTTGTTAACCGACATTATTACTACGGGTATGTTTCCACAAGTATTGAGGTTTTAATAAAGAAAAGCAATCACTTATATTTAGGGGTGGGATAACCCCCCCGAAACGTCGGGACGCATGATGTCCCAAACCTCTTAGAATTCAACCCTTTCAGAGTTCAAAACTCTGAAAGGGTTTTGCTATTTTGCCTTTTGTTGGATATGCCACTTGATTGTTGTAGCTAGCCCAGTCCGATCTCAAAGGGGTGTTCCATCAGGTCCAGGCATTGTTTCTCCGTAAAGGGCATATAGGATATCTTTCCCTTTAGGGTTGCCGGAACACTAAAGGCATAGACCTCTTGCACATAGTTTATGATATGGGTGTAGTAGTTGGTTACGGCACCGTTCTGCCGGTTATGGGCCTTTTTTACATGGCCCATGGTCTCTGGTCCATTATGGACAAGGATGTCCCTACTGTCCTCAAACTCGATGGTGGTGGGCAAGGGACCTCCGGAGGTGGGGCCAGCTGCGGCCAAGCGCCACTTGTCATTTATAAAGGCCGTAATATGCACTTTGTAAATGTTGTGCACGCCTCCCCTTACCGCGAATCGCCATTGCACAGGGCTCATGGATTTGGGCTTTGTTCCGAACAGGGCCGTTATGGCCTTGGTGAGCATCGTGTTCATTTTTTTTGGTGTTTAACTTATTTCTTAAATTGGACTTTTTATGGACCCATCTTGACTTTTCCATTTGCCAAAAAGGGAACCGAGGCTCCTAAATTTTATTGGTCTCAAAAACAGTTAAAACTATGCACTTTAGTGCTCCCGATAGCTATTGGGATCGCTTTAGCTTTTAAAAACCTATTAAACGCCAATCCCGACGGGGGCACGAATATATAGGTTTGCACTTTTAAAAAATTAGTGTATTCGTGGCAAAAAACAGACTTTCAGTCCGCTATAAACCTATGGCCTTTAAGTCTATAGTGGTTTTGTTAAACAATACTATTATGGCCTTCGCCCACTGGCTCTTGTTCCCTTTTTTTGCTCTGTGCCTTTATTTCCTGTCCTATTTTTTTAATGTTCCCTAACACGGTCGTGCCATTTGGCTCCGTTACACGGCGGCCCGTATGTCCTTCTCCAGCCCGTTTGGTTATTGGCGGTGGTGGCTTTTGTAGACCCTCGGGGGCCTTGGTCCCATCGCGGTTTACCGAAAAGATGAGCAGCAGGGCATTTATAATCAGTAATATGGATAGAATATACAGTAACGTTTGCATCTTTGAAATGGTTATATGGCCATTTATATGGCCGTTACTTTAATTATGCATGGGGACTTCTTTTGATCGGGCCCGTCCCCATGCTTCTGTTCAATCCTGATAACTTGAGTGACTAATTCAAATAAACTATAACTATCCATCT
>DASWKU010000244.1:0-1916 GCA_036396455.1 Flavobacteriaceae bacterium | reverse complement strand
ACTACCCGTGATGGGATCGGTAAATTCCAGTTCATCGGTTGGATTTAAAATGGGATTGATGCTGTCCACTTTTACAAATTCAGTAAAACCCCAGTCGGTTTTGGTTTCCGGAGTTGAAATGTTTTGAGTATTTTTTTCATTGCAATTTTGAAGGCATACTGCCAAAATAATTCCTGAAAGCAATTTGATTTTTGAAGAACTTAAAAACTGTAGCATAACTGATTATTGAATGAGTTGTGGATAAGGATGTAAGGTCGTTCATTTTTTTGATAAACACAAGTCCTATTTGTTGCCCAAGCTGAAATGCTTCAGTATCTTTGCAGGCCTTAATTTAGATAATATGAAGCCAAAAGAGTCATCAACAACTTTCGATGTATTGATCGAAATACCAAAAGGAAGTAGAAATAAATACGAATACGATTTTACACTGCATAAGATTCGCTTTGACAGAACCTTGTTTTCATCAATGATGTATCCTGGAGATTATGGTTTTGTTCCAGAAACCTTGGCACTTGACAAAGACCCCCTGGATGTTTTGGTATTGGGAACCGAACCAACGTTCCCGATGGTGGTCATGGAAGTAAAACCTATTGGGGTGTTCCATATGACCGATGAAAAAGGGCCGGACGAAAAATTGATTTGCGTACCAATATCAGACCCTATATGGAGTGAGAAAAATGACATCAGTGATTTAAACCCACACCGGCTAAAGGAAATAGAGCATTTCTTTCAAGTGTATAAGGATTTGGAAAAGAAGAAGGTCGATGTTGGTGGCTGGGGAAATGCAGAAGAAGCCCTGGAAATTTATCACAAAAGCGTGAAACGCTATGAAGAAAGCGATCATAAGAAAAAAAGAACCTTCATTATTTAGCCTAACAAAAAGGCTGGGTTGTCTATAAGAATCCGTCTTAAAATTTAAGATTTTTTTATCTCTTATATTTTACTATTTTTGACCCCGTTATCAAAAATCAATTAATTATAAACTAACTTATATGGAATTACTAGTAAATTATTTACCACTTTTTGGTGTTTTGGCACTTGTTTTTGTGTTTGCTAAATCGGCATGGGTGACTAAGCAAGATCAAGGTGATGATAAAATGAAGCGAATAGCTAAAAACATTGCCGATGGTGCCATGTCTTTTCTTAAAGCAGAATACAAAATCTTATCAATTTTTGTCGTTGCAATAGCCATCTTATTGTTTTTTAAGGGAAATACCGAAGTGGGATCCAATGGCTTGGTAGCTTTATCTTTTGTTGTTGGTGCCATTTGTTCGGCATTGGCAGGATTTATTGGTATGCGAGTGGCTACAAAAGCCAATGTTAGGACAACACAAGCGGCGAGAACATCTTTGGGAAAAGCGTTGGAAGTGGCGTTTGCCGGTGGTTCCGTAATGGGATTGGGCGTGGTTGGACTTGGTGTTTTGGGATTAAGTAGTTTGTTCGCTTTTTATAACACTCAGGGTTGGCATATTACCGAAGTGCTCAATGTGCTTTCAGGGTTTTCTTTGGGAGCGTCTTCCATAGCATTATTTGCACGTGTTGGCGGCGGTATTTATACGAAAGCTGCCGATGTGGGTGCTGACCTTGTGGGTAAAGTTGAAGCTGGTATTCCTGAAGACCATCCTTTAAACCCAGCAACCATTGCCGATAATGTTGGTGATAATGTGGGTGATGTTGCCGGAATGGGAGCCGATTTGTTTGAATCGTATGTGGGTTCAATCATTGGGACCATGGTATTGGGAGCCTTTATAATTACTCCAGGATTTAATGGGTTGGGAGCTGTGTATTTGCCATTGGCATTAGCTGCTGTTGGAATCGTGATGTCCATTATTGGAACCTTTTTTGTAAAAGTAAAAGATGGTGGTTCTCCACATATGGCATTGAATATCGTTGAATTTGGTTCTGCAATTTTAATG
>DASWKU010000243.1:0-4276 GCA_036396455.1 Flavobacteriaceae bacterium | reverse complement strand
CACCCGTTTGACCGGGGACATCCTTCAGCGCATCAATGATCATGAGCGTGTTGAAAAATTATTGACATCCTCATCCTTAAATGTATTGTTTTCTTTGGCAACGCTATTGGTCTTTGGACTGGTACTGGCCTATTACAGCCTTTGGATTTTCTCCATTTTTATAGTGGGCAGTATCCTGTATTTTGGATGGGTCCTTATGTTTCTTAAGAAGCGAAGACTGCTGGATTATAAAGCATTCTCCCAAACAAGTGAAGAACAAAGCAAGGTCATAGAGCTCATCAATGGGATGCAGGACATAAAATTGCACAATGCCGAAAAACAATACCGTTGGGATTGGGAGCATTTGCAGGCGAGATTGTTCAAGATTTCGATGGAGGGGCTTACCTTGAATCAATATCAGGACGTTGGGTCAGGGTTTATTAACGAACTCAAAAATATATTGATAACGGTTTTGGCTGCTAAATTGGTCATTGATGGCGACATCACCTTGGGCATGATGTTGGCCATAAGTTATATTGTTGGTCAATTGAATGCACCCATTATACAATTGATCAGTTTTTTAAGGGATGCACAGGATGCCAAAATAGCGTTGGAGCGTTTGTCCGAAATTCATAATAGAGCTGATGAAGACACAATGGGAGAACATCAATCGAACATTCCCAAGAATTTAAATTTTGAGTTAAGTAAGATAACGTTCCGCTATATGGGAACGGATAAAGCAGTCCTGAAAAACCTAACGTTGGACATCCCTCAACATAAAGTGACTGCCATTGTAGGGCCAAGTGGCAGCGGCAAGACCACCTTGATGAAACTGTTATTGAAATTTTATGAACCACAAAAGGGCACCATAAAACTCGGTGGTATCCATTTAATCAACATAGCGCACACACATTGGCGGGAACATTGTGGTGCGGTGATGCAGGAAGGTTATATTTTCAGTAATACAATTGCCCGAAATATTGCCATGAACGATGATGCAATAGATAAGAAAAAACTGATTCATGCTGCAAGTGTTGCCAATATCAAATCGTTTATTGAGAAGCTACCCCTGTCGTACAACACAAAAATAGGCATGGAAGGTTTGGGACTGAGTACAGGACAAAAACAGCGGATTTTAATTGCCCGGGCCATTTACAAAAATCCTGAATGCTTGTTTTTTGATGAAGCAACATCCGCTTTGGACGCTCATAATGAGAATATCATTATGAAGAACTTGCAAAGCCTTTTTTATAATAAGACCGTTATCATTATTGCGCACCGTTTAAGCACAGTACAACATGCGGATCAGATTGTCGTGCTGGATAAAGGAAGAATTGTGGAACAAGGGAATCATGAATCACTGACAGCTTTAAAGGGCAACTATTATAATTTGGTAAAAAACCAATTGGAACTGGGTGTTTAAAATGAATACAGATTTAGAGAATATGGAACTCCGGAGTGAAGAAGTCAAGGATATTTTATCTCATGTACCTCCCCGCTTAATTCGTTGGGGGAGTTTACTGTTTTTAGTTTTGATTGTACTGGTTCTTGCACTTTCATGGTTCATAAAATACCCCGATGTCATCAAATCTGAAGCCTATTTAACTACTGAAAATCCACCGCAGAAAGAATATGCAAAAATCAGTGCGAGGATTGATACCTTATGGGTTACGGATAAACAACAGATCCGTAAAAATGAAATATTGGCCATATTGGAGAATTCGGCCAATAATCAAGATGTGTATTTGTTAAAGTCTATTATGGATACACTTACAATGACCCAAGAACATATATTTTTTCCTTTTGAAAGTTTACCCATTCTTTTGTTGGGTGATATTGAACCTTCATTTACGCAATTTGAAAACAGTTATTTTCAATATATAGTGAATAGGGAGTTACAGCCCTTCTCAAATGAAACCCTTGCCAATAAAATAGCATTAACGGAATTAAATGGCAGACTTAAAAGCCTTGTGCAGCAAAAGGCGACCAGTAATGCCGAACTTGCTCTTAAAAAGGGAGACTTGGAACGCAACAAACTGCTTTTTCAAAAAGGCATCATCTCGAAACAAAACTTCGAAAATAAAGAAGTGGAATACCTTACTGCCTTAAAAAATCATCAAAATATGGACGTGATGCTATCACAGGTCAGGGAGGCATTGAACACCGGAAAAAGGGCATCCAAAACCATTGATTACGATAGCACAAGAGAAGAAACACAGCTTTTAAAAAAAGTGCTTCAAGCGTATAACCAACTTAAAAAAACTGTTCGGGAGTGGGAATTGAAGTACGCTTTTAAATCCAACATCAATGGTGAAGTCGCTTTCTTAAAGTATTGGGATACAAATCAAACGGTTGCTAGTGGAGACTTGGTATTCACGATTTCACCGCTGGACAATGATTTCTATATCGCCAAGTTAAAAACACAGAAAACAAATGTTGGTAAAGTACAGATTGGGCAGCGGGTAAACCTAAAACTTTTTGATTATACAGAATATGAATTCGGCGTGATTCGGGGTACGGTGGAAAAGATTTCTACGATTTCAGATACGGAAGGCACCTATAGTGTTGATGTATTCGTTCCAAAAGATTTAACAACCTCTTTTGGGAAAAAGGTTGAGTTTAAGCAGGAAATGAAAGGGGAGGCCGACATCATTACCGAAGACCTACGCCTTTTGGAACGTTTCTTTTATCAATTCCGGGAAATCTATAAACGATAATGCTTCACATGTCTTCAATAAAGATGTACAGATTCCAAAACCTTATGATTGTACCAATATGGCATTCAAAAGAACAGCTATAACTATCCATTTTTGGCGATTGATGAAATCAGAGGGTCGTCATTAATAAATTCCGAGTGCTTCATTTGCGTAATTCATTAATAACGAGGTGGTATGCTTTCCAAATTCACAAATTCTTTTGAATTTTAACTAAGACAAGAAAATCAATGCATTACAATTTAATGATAAGTACGGACAAAAACTACGGCAATTTCCCCAAAATAAAATGAATGCGCCTCAACCTCATATCATTACCGAAGGTGCGGTGCAATACGCATTGGGAGAACTTAAAGGCAATAACATTCATTATGATTTCAAAAAGATCCTAATCTACTTGAATGTCAAGGGGAAACTATTATTTGGCAAGAACTTTAAACTTTACGAGGAAGACGAAGTCCTCCTCTTTAAACTCTGTATTTATTTCATAAAGGATTATGACTATTGTAAAAAACTCAAAATCGATCCCAATAAGGGACTACTCCTATCAGGCCCTGTGGGTTGTGGCAAGACCAGCTTGATGAAACTCCTGCAGCACATTGTACCACATCGGCGTCCCTATGAGTTGACCCCAGCACGTAATATTGTGTTTTCATTTAATAATAACGGCTATTCTGTCATTGAACACTATGGGAGTACCCATTACCATTGTTTTGATGGTCTTGGCATTGAGCCGATAGGGAGGCATTTTGGAAAGGACTGTAACGTCATGGGAGAAATACTCTTATCCCGTTATGATTTATTCTGTCACCCTGAGTCCCCGCCTGTTGGACGGGCAAGCAGTCAAAAGGTTAAGACCCATGCCATTACACATTTGAAAGCAGAGGCCTTAAAAGACCACTATGGCAATCAGGTGTATTCCAGAATACGAGAATTGTTCAATTGGATTGCTTTTGATGAAACTACCAAAGACAAACGTAAATAAAAACTAAAAACAACACGCATGAAAATCGCCACCTTCAACATCCAAAACCTATTCCATAGGGACAAAAGTTTGATCAAAACCAGAATGGGCAAAAACCTTCTGGATTGGGTGTCCGAATTGGATTTACTGATGACCAAATCCAACAAAAATAACAGCGACTATGACAGGATTCAGGAACTGTCCTTTTTGCTGGGCTTTGAAAAAACGAATCAGGAATCCTATGGAGTGTTACGAAGAAGAAGTGGGGCACTGTATTTAAAAACCTGTCATTTTTCCCATGAGACACGGGCATCGGTGCTGACCAATTGGAATGGTTGGATTCCCATACAAACTACGCCCATCAATCTAGAAGCCATCACTAATAAGGGGAGAACCATCGCAGATATCGATCCGGATATTTTGGTGCTTCAGGAGGTGGAGGATAGAGCTTCTTTAGAGCAGTTCAACCAAACCGTATTTCCTGAACTGGACATGGAACCTTATGATCAGGTCATGGCGTTGGAGGGCAACGACACCCATGGATTGGGTATGGGCATCTTGACCAAAAATGGCTATGGCATCGATGCCTTGAAAAGCCATGGGATGGTTTTGGGTGATG
>DASWKU010000242.1:0-1788 GCA_036396455.1 Flavobacteriaceae bacterium | reverse complement strand
TTGATTGGAAGTTTGGATGGAAACTACGCACCAAATAAACGTCGAATATCCAGATTGACTTTCCAGGCATAACCAGAAACCGTAAAGTCTGGAAACTCACGCTCAAGTTTCTGGATCAGTGCCTCAATAATTGGCGATCCTGCATGCAGCCATTGTTTGGAGGTACAGAAAGCATCAGAGATTATATTGCTTTTCCAAAGAATAACACGGGTAGAGATGTAATGATTGACCCACCATCATATATCCACAAAAGTCAATTCGATGAGCTTGGAATTACAGTTCTGAGCAAGAAAAAGAAAGAATAAAGACCATTTGTTACACGGTTACCAGTTATTGGGAAATTCTTATCTGCAGTTTTAACTCATTTCCATCACTTTTGGTAGGGTTTAGTTTAAATCTATACTTACAAGAAAGTTAGATTAAGTGGGCAGGCGTTGAGGGAAGACGTCCCTTTGTCCATCCACCCATTTTTAGCAAACCTTGTGTGCCTAAAGAATACCAACAAAATTAAAAACATGAAAAACTTGACTATTTACCTATTTCCAGCAATCATAGGTCTGTTTGCTTTTAGTTGCGACAAAAGTGAAAACCTCAGTAATGGTAAATGTGCTCAAGCTAAATTGATTCAGCACTGGTGCCCTGACCCTACTAATCTTGGTGTAATTAAAATACTATCGGATGTAAATATGGGTATAGAATGGACTAGTGGGCAAAAAATATATCAAAATGTTGTTCTGGCCCAATTAGATAGTACGCTACTGAAAAATGGTAAGGATTGGAGTGTGATTATTGAGTCTTCTGACTCTACATTTTATTTTACTTATGAATTAGAGAAACATCCCTTCTTGGTCTGCAAGATTTGCTGCCCTCCATCCAAGGCCATCATAATCTCATCCTTTTCATCATCACCTTGCCAAGTACTAACTGATAACTAAACTCAACCAAGTCTATGAGATACATTTTACTAACAATCTTTTTGTTAATCTTTTTGAGTTTTACGAAGGCACAAGTAAAAACAAATTTTAACAACCATGAGGTAATAACGGTGCTGGGAAAATTCCAGAAAGCCTTTCAGCCAAAAGGTCCTTACATAATTCCGGCAAAAGATATTAAGGCACTGATTGAAAAAGAGGATTTGGAGAATAAGACAGGAGAGGCCTTGCCGTTTAAAATAGCCGAAGCTGTACCTGTTGACATTGATGTGGTTCAGGAAGCAGTATGGGTTGAAAATAGTGCCTATGCATTCGGTAAATTTTCTATTGTGGCAGCTGGAGCAAAATCCATCAGCGTTAATTTTGACCAATTCAAACTTCCAAAAGGAACTGAGCTATATGTGTATAGCGAAAACGGAGAAATGATTACAGGCCCGGTAATGGATAATGAGAAAAAAGTAAAATTATGAAAAGGTTAACCCTGATATTACTTTCATTTCCATTTCTGTTATGCAACGGCTGCGATAATCAAAATGTTGAACGAAATTGTGGATGCGATGGAAAAGCAACATCTATTGCAGCTTGGCAAGATGGCTATTTGTATAAGAATACGGACGGTGCAGGAAGCTATCTTCCTAAACATGACTTCGGGATATGGTTTTATGAACACGGCGAAGACTACACCTCATGGCCGCACTACTTATTAATATGCAATGAAGATTCCATTTCAGATTTTGAAGACATTCCAGAGTTCTCTGGGATTCCTGTAAAGTTTTCAGGATTGCTAAAGGATATATGCGGTCCATCTATCGAAAATGACACCATTCATTACATTGTGCTGACAGGCATTGAGCCG
>DASWKU010000241.1:0-1666 GCA_036396455.1 Flavobacteriaceae bacterium | reverse complement strand
CAGGGAAGAATGCCTTTGTGCAAAGCACCGATTTACGCTTGAATTTACGCAGACTAAAAACAGGATTGTTGCCATTGAATATTGGGCTTTATGTAGGTGCAGACTATGGAAGGGTTTGGTTGGATGATGATAATTCACGGCAATGGAATACCTCAATTGGAGGTGGTATTTTTGCCAATGCTGCCAATAAGTTGACCTTCAATTTATCGGCTTTCCATAGTGATGACGAATTGTTGTTGGCTTTTAATTTGGGTTTTGGATTTTAATAGTTCTTGAGAAAAAGGCGCAAAATATTTTTAGTTACTTTTGAAACATAAAAAGTGCCCTATGACTTCGGTAAACGATTTGTTAAATCTTCTAATTTTAGAAAAATCTGATGAAAACCAATTTAAGGGGTTGAGCAAGACCGTTGGTAGCCCCAATGTATTCGGAGGGCAAGTGCTCGCCCAGGCCATTAATGCAGCCTGCAGGACCATTACCAACCGAAGGATTTTACATTCCATGCATGCTTATTTTTTGGAAGCCGGTGATTTGGAATTGCCCATAATCTATAATGTAAGCATCGTTAGGGATGGTGGCAGTTTCTCCGTTCGTCGTGTGACAGCCCAACAAAAGGATAAGACAATCTTTATTTTATCGGCATCATTCCATAAAAAAGAAGAAGGTTACAATCATCAAATTGAAATGAAATCCAACATGAAACAACCAGAAGAGCTGTTAAGCTGGACCGATATTTTGCATCAATTTGGTGACGTTATGCCAAAGTATGTAAAAACGCTTTTTGAAATTGAACGCCCTGTAGAATTTAAACCAACTGTGATTGTCAATCCTTTGGATAGAAGGGACCTGCCTCCCTTTAGTGATGTTTGGTTTAAACTTAACGGGGATGTTTCGAACTTGGATTTGTCAACAAAACAACAGCTTTTGACCTACATTTCCGATTATAATATTTTGCCCTCCGCCATCAATACTCATGCAAGTAAAGCACATTGGGGGAATACACGTACAGCGAGCTTGGACCATTCCATGTGGTATTTTAGGGATTTCGATTTTAATGACTGGTTATTGTATTCCATGGAATCTCCAAATACCTCAGATGCCCGTGGTTTTGCCCGAGGCAATATTTTTTCAAGGGAAGGAAAACTAATAGCTTCGGTTGCCCAGGAAGGATTAATGAGACCTTTGAATAAATAATGGTCAACTACGACGTTATAATCATTGGAGGAGGTGCAGCGGGTTTTTTTGCTGCCATCAATATCGCAGAACAAAACCCAAAATTGAAAGTAGCCATTTTGGAACGAGGTAAAACAGGATTGCAAAAAGTGAAGGTTTCTGGTGGCGGGCGTTGTAACGTCACCCATGCTGAATTTATGCCTAATGGATTGGTCAAGAATTATCCAAGAGGCGAAAAAGAATTATTGGGACCTTTCCATCAATTTATGACTGGAGACACCATGGACTGGTTTGAAAAAAGGGGAATCCAACTCAAAATTGAAGACGATGGCAGAATCTTTCCGGTTACCGATTCGTCACAAACTATTATTGACTGTTTTATAAAAGAAACTAAAAAACATAAGGTTGAAGTGTTCTACAATCATTCGGTCAATGCTATTGAATATCAAAATGAAACATGGCATTTAACAACATCAGAAGGTGATTTTACTTC
>DASWKU010000240.1:0-15146 GCA_036396455.1 Flavobacteriaceae bacterium | reverse complement strand
TGATGAGATTCTCATTGCTTATGGTGGTATTGAAGGCGGGTTGATCCAAAACTCCTATTATGGGTTCGCCAACGAAAATCCTTATGTTTCCCCAACATTGATTATTGTTCCAACCGACCAGCAATACAATGCGTCTTTGGGTTTAAAGGGTAAACTTTCAAACAGTATGAGTTACAATTTCAATGGTCATTATTTTGCCGACAGAAACAGGGCTTTGTTCAAATCCAACAGTGTGTTGGGTGGTGCTACCGAAGATTATCAATATGGAAATTCCTATGGCATTGTCTATGATGATCTTAAAACCTATTCCATTGTGGGGGAATTGAATGTGGATGTCAATAGGAATTTCAAATTGGGCATTAAAGCAGAATTTTTTGGCTATACCACGGATACACAGGAAGAACCATGGAACTTACCAGATGTTAAAGGGAATCTATTTTTGGATTATCAAATCGATGAACATTGGTTTATGGGTGCAGGATTGTTTTATGTGGGAGAACGAAAGGATCAATTTGTTGAAGAGGGTACTTTAAACCCTACTACACCAATGACGGTAACCTTGGATAGTTATTTTGATGCCAATGCCCATTTGGGTTATAAGATCAACGATCAACTTTCGGTATATGCCAAAGCCAATAATATGGTCAATAAGCAATATGAAAGGTGGTTCAATTACCCGGTCCAGGGCATTCAGTTTTTGGTTGGGGCCACTTACCAGTTTGATTTTTAATTCCCTCGAAGGAGGGAATCTCATGATGCTAAGCTAAAATCTCATGAAATTTAGTTACCAATTTTCAACATACACAAGCAATTATTTGCATTATAAAGGAGGTTTATTACCAATTATCTAAAATTGAAGTAATTAAATAAGAGGTGTTCATATCTTTTGAAAGTTTTTTCTATATTGTATTAAATTGCTCTTGGCATGAAACACCTATACACCTTTCTTTTATATTTTATCACTGTTTTTGCTGTTGAAGCCCAAATTATAAATATTCCTGATGCGAATTTTAAAAATGCATTGGTGAATACATTTTGTGTGGATACTAACGGCGACTATACTTTAGACGATGATGTTGATACCAATAATGATGGGGAAATTCAGGTTGCAGAAGCAGAAGCTGTTACGAGTTTGGATATATCCTCCAAAAATATATCCAATTTAGACGGAATTGAAAATTTTATTAATCTCTTTGAATTGGATTGCAGTAATAACCTGCTTGAATCATTGGATTTAAGAAGTATCCCAATAAGTATTTTAGGCTGTTCTTCCAATCCATATTTAACTTCAATTCTTCTTAAAAACGGGGTGACCACTATCTTTTATCCACCACCTGCGCCTCCTGGAGGCTCTATTTTTTTTAACTGCCCTAATTTGAGCTTTGTTTGTGCTGATGAAGGCGAGGATTTAACTGGCATACAAAATCATATTGAGGCTTTAGGATATACTAATTGTTTTGTGACAACTGATTGTTCCTTAATTTCTATAATTGATAATCAAATTATTAATTTTCCAGACCCTAATTTTAAAAATGCATTGTTAAATCAGTCATATCCACAAGTAGATACCAACAATGATGGGGAAATACAAGTATCTGAAGCAAGATCTATTACTATTCTTTCAATGAGTAATAAGAATATATCGGATATGACAGGGATAGAAGCTTTTGTTAATTTAGAATCTCTTAGTTGCTCAAATAATAATTTTACTACTTTAAATTTAAGCAATAATATTAATTTATTAAGATTTTATTGTACAGATAATTTAATTACTACCTTGGATTTTAGCCAAAATTCTTTGATAACCGAAGTTAGATGTTTTAACAATCAATTGGAAGAAATAATTTTTGGTAGCCATTTAGACTTAAATCTCCTTTGGTGTAATAATAATAAAATGACCAATTTAGATGTATCCGGGTTTCTTAGTCTTAATAATTTGGTATGTAGTGAGAATCTGCTTTCAAGTTTAAAAATTAAAAATATAAGTGAGCCATTTAAATTGCGTGCAGATGGTAATCCAGATTTATATTGTATTGAAGTCAGTGATCCAAATAATTTTAGATTGGGTAATAATATTTATATAAACCCACAAGTAAATTTTAATGTAGATTGTTCCGCAGATGATGATAGTGATGGTGTAGATAATAATAATGACTTATGCGTAAACACCTTAATTGGTGAAACAGTTGATGTCAATGGTTGTTCAGATAACCAAAATGCTGATGACGATAATGACACGGTAAAAAATGGAATTGATCGGTGTCCAGGAACAACAATGGGAGAACCAGTTAATCAATTTGGTTGCCCTCTTTCGGAAATTGTTTCTATACCAGATGTTATTTTAAAAAGTGAATTAATTAATAGTACATGTGTTGATTCAGATGGCGATGGTATTACAGATAATGATGCCGATACTAACAATGATGGGGATATTCAAATAGATGAAGCTCTAGCTGTACAGAGATTAATTTTTTCAGATTCATCATATGGCCCCAAGACTATTTTAGATATAACAGGCTTAGATAGTTTTATTAATCTAATGAAATTAGATTTTAACTCAATTTATTTTTATAATGGTGGATGGAATGGTGAACCAGCTGTAAATTATGTGAGGTCTATAATTGATTTTACTTCCCTAATACAATTAGAATATTTGAGAATGTACGGTGTAAATACTGAAGATGTTAATGAGATTGATTTGTCTGGACTTTCCAATTTAACTTATTTAGATTTATCTAATGTAAGAGATGCAAACGAAATAGAAAGTGTTTTTGCTTTTACTGATGTAAATCTAGAGGGTTGTTCTAGTTTACAGTCACTCACTTACACCAATAGTTTTCTTAACATTGATTTTTGTCAGATTCCTTCATTAACATATTTAGATTGCCATTATTTGGAAGGAGGCGAACCGGATATTTTTGATTTTAGCTGTTTGGTTAATCTTGATTGGTTAGATATTAATGAAAATTCTATTAAGGTATTAATATTAAAAAATTCTTCAACATTAAGCTATTTAGGTATAAATAATGAGCTTTCAGATTATTTAACAATTGAATATATCTGTATTGATGACAATATTGAAGAATATAATCAGGTAAGGGCTTTGGTTGAAGATTATACAGTTGTTAATTCATATTGTTCTTTTGAGCCAGGAGGCGAATATTATATTGCTCAAGGGACAAGTAAAGTAGATTCCAATAGTGATGGTTGTGATGGAAGTGATCCTGTATTCCCCAATTTAAAGTTTAACGTAACCGATGGAGTGATAAATGGCGATTTTATTTCAGATTCTTCTGGAAATTATAGTATTCCATTACAAGTTGGAATCCATACCATTACACCCATGCTTGAAAATCCAGATTATTTTACAATATCTCCATCAAGTTTTATGGTAGATTTTTCAACGGATTCTAGCCCCTACATTCAAGATTTTTGTATTTCTCCAATCTCTGGATTAAAGGATTTAGAAATTACAATTATACCAAAACAAGTGGCACGACCAGGATTTGATACCGATTATAAGATTGTTTTTAAAAATAAAGGAAGTACAACCTTAAGTGGTAGCGTTGATCTTAGTTTTAATGATGATCTTATGGATTTTGTGTCTGCAAACCCTAATGTAGATATTCAAAATACTGGCAGCTTAATATGGAATTATACAGACCTTTTACCTTTTGAGAGTAGAAGTATAAATTTCACGATGAATCTTAATACGCCAACAGACCCGAGTTTCCCCTTAAATGGTGGTGATATTTTGGTATATCATACAACCATCAATCCGGTTGCGGGAGATGAAACAGAAAATGACAATGCCTTTACCTTAAACCAAAACGTGGTTAATTCTTATGACCCCAATGACAAAACCTGTTTGGAAGGCGATACCATAACTCCAGATTTGGTTGGCGAGTATGTACATTATTTAATACGTTTTGAGAATACCGGAACTGCAAATGCAATTAATATTGTGGTTAAAGACATCATTGATACGGCAAAATTTGATATCGAAACCTTGTTTATAACCGATGCAAGCCATGATCTTGTTACCAATATTACAAACACTAATGAAGTTGAGTTTGTTTTTGAAAATATTGATCTTCCTTTTGATGACGCCAACAATGATGGCTATATAGGTTTTAAAATAAAGACCTTAAATAGTTTAATAGTTGGAGACGCATTTGATAATGATGCCGAAATCTATTTTGATTTTAATGCGCCCATCGTAACGAATAATTATTCTACATCCATTGAAAACAGTTTGGGTATTCAAGATTTTAACAAGCAGAATGTCAAGGTATATCCAAATCCTGTAAAGGATAAGTTATTTTTAAACTCTCAAGAAAATATTAAAAATGTAGTTATTTACGATGTCAATGGCAGGTTGTTAAGTCAAAGCACTTTAATAGGGGATTATACAAAAAAAGATATTGATGTCAGCCACTTGGCAAAAGGAGTTTATTTTTTAAGATTAAGATCAGATATTCAAGCGTACACACTAAAAATTATAAAAGAGTAATTCATTTTATTTAGAAGTTGTGTGTAATATATAAAACAAAAACTAATCTAAAATTTAAATCATGAAAAAGCTGAAATCTTTATTTGTAATTCTATTTATTGGGCTATTAACATCTTGTGGAAGTAATAATGATAATCCAGATGAAGTTGAAGCTAGCATTGTTGGAACATGGAAAATAATCTCCGATATTGAAGATGGAATTGAATATGTATCTGAAGATAGTTGTGATTACTTTTGGGTTTTTACGGAAACGACATTTGATTTTATTGAATATTGGCAACCAGATTGCATAACGCAGACTGATACTAGCCCAGTACCTTACTCAATAGTCGATAATATGATCATTGGAATTCCTTACGATGAAGAAGAAGGAATCTATTATGATGAAATTCTTGAATTGACCGAAACGACACTTAAAATTAAAACGACAGATGACACCGATTTTGTTAATTACAGTATTTGGGAACGACAATAGATTAAGATAGTTTTTGCTAAATTATTTGATTTTAAACAACTAATTACAACGTCGTGTAAAAATAAATACTTGGATCTAGCCTACTTGCTAAAAATCCGTTTAGGATTTTCATAGCAACGCTATCATAGGCAAACAGGTTATAGATAATTAATGTAAACCATCAAACCATGAAAAAAATAATTTTACTACTCACTTGCCTGCTGTCAATTATCAGTGCTAATTCCCAAATCAATATTGGAAGAAAAAGAGGTCTAGCCAATTTATATGTTGTCGAACATGGCGATAAATTATTTAATGTGTTAAGAAAAACTACCACATACTTTGTTGTCCCAAAAGATTTGAATTTTGATGAAACTAAAAAAACCATTGAAGAAATAGGCAGTCGAGACCTAAATTAAAATTACCAGCCATGAAATACATCCTATATTTTGCTATCATTTTTTTATCATTTTCTTCATGCCAAAAGGAAAAACAACAAGTTGATTCCATCGTCATTAATGCCAATATTTACACAGTCAATGAAACTTTTGACAGAGCCGAGGCCTTTGCAATTAAGGACGGCAAATTTTTAGAGGTTGGGACAACAAAAAGCATTCAAGATTCATATTCATCAGAAACTGTTATTGACGCCAAAGGGCAAACTATTTTACCTGGACTGATCGATGCCCATTGCCATTTTTTGGGCTTAGGCCTCGGTCAACAAGCTGTTGATTTGGTCGGCACCAATAGTTTTGATGAAGTGGTCAATCGTGTAGTGGATTTTCAAAATAAAAACAATCTTGATTATATACTTGGAAGAGGCTGGGATCAAAACGATTGGGAAGAAAAGGAATTTCCTGATAATAAGTTGATAAACAAATTATTCCCTAATACACCAATTGTATTGACGCGTATTGATGGACATGCCATTTTGTGTAACCAAGCCGCGTTGGATTTGGGACAAGTTACAGTTGATAGTAAAATTAAAGGTGGTGAATTAATTATAAAAAATGGGGAGCTAACAGGTGTCTTAATTGATAACGCAGAAATTTTGGTCATGAATTATTGGCCAAAATCAACTCGTGATGATATTGTAAAATCCCTGTTGGTGGCACAGGACATTTGTTTTCAAAATGGTTTGACTACCGTTGATGATGCCGGATTGGATAAAGGTGATATCGAAATCATTGATAGCCTTCAGCAAACAGGTGATTTGAAAATGAGAGTGTATGCCATGGCTTCGGGCTCAGAGCATAATGTGGATTATTATTTAAAAAAGGGCATAATTAAAACCGAAAGGCTCAATGTAAGGTCTTTTAAATTTTATGCTGATGGAGCTTTGGGATCCAGGGGTGCTTTGTTGAGGGCACCTTACAGCGATTTGCCAAATCACTTTGGTTTATTACTGACTGATCTAAAAACGTTTGAGCATCATGCGGAACGCATTGCCAATTCCGACTTTCAAATGAACACACATGCCATTGGAGATTCAGCAAATCATGCTGTTTTAAATATTTATAAAGATGTTTTGAAAGGTAAAAATGACAGACGTTGGCGTATTGAACATGCTCAAGTTGTTTCACCTGAAGATTTTAATCTATTTGATGATATCGTCCCCTCCGTTCAACCCACACATGCCACCTCCGATATGTATTGGGCCGAAGACCGGCTAGGTCCTGAACGAGAAAAAGGCGCTTATGCCTTCAAAGATTTGTTGAACGCTTATGGGAAAGTGGCTTTGGGAACCGATTTTCCGGTGGAACAGGTAAGTCCGTTTTTGACGTTTTATGCTGCGGTGGCGAGACAGGATTTAGACCATTATCCAGAAGGAGGTTTTCAAATGGAAAACGCTCTAACAAGGGAAGAAACCTTAAAGGGAATGACCATTTGGGCAGCTTATTCCAATTTTGAAGAAGCAGAGAAAGGAAGTATTGAAGCTGGGAAATTTGCCGATTTTATCATTGTTGATAAAAATATTATGGAAGTACCAGTTGATGAGATTCCCAATATAAAAGTGATAAAGACTTTTGTTGGTGGAGAACCCGTTTTTAATTAATGCAATCGGGCCAAATAATCAAAATGGTCACCTTCCAGTACGAGTTCACATTTTAGACCAACGGTTTCACAGGCTGCTTTCAAGGTTTCAAAATCCAGATAAAGCATTTTAAAAGGGGTTCCATCTTCACCGTTATAACTTAAATAATAATCCAGTTCGCCATAATAGTTGGAATGGGCGTCAATCCAATCCCGATAGCTATCGGGACCACCATTTTCATCTTCGTACATATATTTGATATCAGTAGAATCCACTAAAATCTGGCCGTTGGGCTTCAATAAGGATTTTAAATGCTTCAGATATTTGGAAACTTTAGATAGTTTCTTAAAAATTCCAGTTCCGTTCATCAATAGCAAAATGGTATCAAAGGTTTGGGTCTCATCCAAAAGGTCTTTTAATTCGGTATTTGAAACCCCACGAAGTTTGGCAACTTCAACAGCACCTTTGGAGATGTCGATGGCCTTAACCAGTAACCCTTTGGTCTGTAAGTATAGACTATGGCTTCCTGAGCCACAACCCACATCCAACACTTGCCCTTTGGCAAGTTGTAGTGCTTTTTGTTCCAGCTTGGGCATGTCCTTGTAATTTCTGAATAAATAGGGGAGCGGCAAGACATCTTCATCAGAAATACTGGTGGACGTGATAAGGTCTTCGGTATAATTTCCGTTTTGATAATCCAGTAACGCTCTTCCAAAAAGATCTTTCATTGACTTTGTCATTCCGTGCTTGATGCCGAATCGATTTATTAATCTTTTGGGTAATTAGTTCGTATTTTTATTAACCACAAAGGACACGAAGAAATTACACAAAGCACACAAAGAAAGGGTCTTAGTGAACTTTGTGTCTGCTCTGTGAACTTCGTGGTTAAAGTACTAAGTGATGCTCCCATTAATAATTATTACTTTTACACTATGCAAGAGATCATCAATAAGCTTCCAAAGTTGGCCAAAGATAAGCATAAGGAAAACAAAAAATTCTTTGCAAAGCTAAAAAAGAAACCTCCAAAGGATTTGGATTATGTGATGCAGGAATTGCATGATGAAGAATTTAAAAAAACTGATTGTTTGCAATGCGCCAATTGTTGCAAGACGACGGGACCATTGTTTACCGATAAGGATATTGAGCGTCTTGCAAAACATTTCAAATTAAAACCTTCGGGGTTTATTGAACAGTATTTAAGGCTTGATGAAGATAACGATTATGTGCTACAGATGGTTCCCTGCGTATTTTTGGGAGAAGATAATTTTTGTTCCATTTATGACGTAAGGCCAAAAGCCTGCCGCGAATTTCCGCATACCGACAGAAAGAAGTTTCAGCAAATCTCCAATCTTACGTTGAAAAATGTTGCTATTTGTCCGGCAGCCTATAATATTGTTGAAGAAATGAAAAAGAGAGTTAAGACGTTATAATAACCACTTGGCGTATTAAACAGAGACCATGAAAAAAACCGTTTTGATAGTTCTATTTACTTTGATGGTGGGCGTTTGCAATGCCCAAGAATGGTTTACTTCGTTTGATGTGGCCAAAAGACTGGCGCTTGTACAAAACAAAATGTTATTTGTGCTTTGGGAAGAGTCAATGGATTATTCATATCCTTTATTATTTAATAATGATAAAGGGAATTTAATGGTTGTCGATCTCTCTGAAAATGATAGTTTGGATCCCATAATTTGGGAGCATTTTATCCCTGTGTTACTCCCTGAATCAAGATATGTCGATTTTATCAATAAAGCTAAAGGGAGAAGGGTTCGATATACAGATAAGCTTAATGACGACAGTATTAAGATAATGGATGTCAATGGAAACATCTTAAACCTTGATGATGCTTTCGAAACAGAACAGAACCTTTCTGTATTGATAAAAAAATATGCGTTGAACACCACTTTTTTGCAACAGGATCTAAACAATTATTCTAAAAATGTAAATATTACTTCTGCATTTAATCTTGCTTCAAAATATTATGATTATGCCATATTTGCAGGAAAGGATATCAGGTCTGAAATCATAGGTTTGGCAAACCTTTATTTTGATGAAGCCAAAACACTCTTGGCAGAAAGTAATTTGGATAATAAAGAAGCAATTGCACAACGATTGGACCTGTTTGGGATTAAAGCACATTTAATTTTAGATAATCCTAGAAAAGCATTCAGACTTTTAAAAAAAAGGGATAAAACAGAAATTGCCGATATCAACAAATCCTTCTTTTCTTTTCTAAAATATACTACCTTTAAATTATTGAACGATGAAGGCAATGCGGCTTTATGGAAAAGCAAGGTCTCTTCAATAGACTTAAAAAAGGCAGAACTTATTATAAACATTAACAAACAATAGTTTTGGAAGCGATTATTGATTATTTCGAAACCATTCCCTCTTCACACAGAACGCTCATTCTTGTTGGTGGTTTGACCCTTTTTTGGTTATTGGAAGGAGCAGTCCCATTGTTTAGATTCGATTACAAAAAATGGAAACATGCCATTCCCAACATTTTTTTCACCATTACTACTGTGGTCATCAACTTTGTTTTGGCATTTTTGCTTTTAAACACTGCCGATTGGGTTGGAGCAAATGACTTTGGAATCATCAATTGGTTGCCCGAAATACCTTTATGGCTGTATGCGCTTTTAGGTGTGCTACTGCTTGATTTTATTGGAGCTTATTTGCCACATTATGTAGAGCATAATGTAAAACCACTTTGGATGATCCATTTGGTGCATCATACCGATCATAAAGTGGATACGACGACCGCCAATAGGCACCATCCTTTTGAAAGCTTGATTAGGTTCGTGTTTACCCTGTTTGGGGTGTTTATTGTTGGTACTCCAATAGCCATTGTGTTTTTATATCAGTCCTTGTCTTTGGTGGCTACACAGTTTACCCATGCCAATATAAAAATGTCAAAAAAAGTGGATGAGGTGATGAGCTATGTATTGGTCTCTCCAGATATGCATAAGGTGCATCATCATCATGTGTTGCCTTATACCGATTCCAATTATGGGAACATCTTTTCCATTTGGGACCGCATTTTAGGAACCTTTATGAAACTGGACCGCGGGAAATTGATTTACGGTGTTGATGTTTTTCCTGATGAAGTCAAGAATAGCAGCATTGCCGAATTGCTGAAACAACCGTTTCAGAAGTATGAAAAACCAACTGTTGTTAATGTAGAGGAATAAATGAATCGTCTTTGCCTTTTATTTAGTTTTATGGCACTATCAACTTGTAATTCCAAACCTCCAATCGATGTTCAAGGGCATCGGGGTTGCAGAGGCCTGTATCCTGAAAATTCGCTTCCAGCATTCCAAAACGCTATTGATTTAGGAGTTCCTACACTGGAATTGGACTTGGTCATTTCCAAAGATAAAAAAGTGGTCTTATCCCATGACCCCTTTATGAGTCATGAAATTGCTTTGGACACCAATGGTAATGACATATTGGAAGCCGATGAGAAATCACACAATCTTTACAACATGACTTACGATAGTATCAAAAGATATGATTGTGGCAGTAAACCACATCCACTATTTCCGAAGCAACAAAAAATAAAAGTGCATAAGCCCTTATTGGAAGAGGTGATCGATTTGGCTGAAGAACAAACCCAACAGACCATCCATTATAATATTGAAATCAAAAGCTTGCCGGAATGGGACGAGGTGTTTACCCCAAAGGTTGAGGAATTTGTGGCTTTGGTCTTAAAGATCATTAATTCAAAGGGTATTGCCAATAGACTGACACTGCAATCTTTTGATGTTAGGGCATTGGAAGAGATTAAGCGTGTGGCTCCAGAAATTGCCATATCCTTATTGGTGGATGAACATGAATCCATAGACAATAAGTTGAAATTATTGTCCTATAAACCAGAAATTATAAGTCCGTACTATAAGCTAATCGATGCAGAAAAGATTAAAAAATTGCATGCAAAAAACATTAAGGTCATTCCTTGGACTTTAAATGACCCAAAAGATATTAAGACGATGATTGACTATCATGTTGACGGCATTATTTCGGATTATCCCGATGTGGTCATGCAATTGCTGGATGTAAGGCAATTTTGAATTTGTGACCTCTAATCCATAAATAGTGTGAGTTCTTCTGATATTTTTACCGTTCATAGACTTTTTTGTGTTTGGGAAATGGAATCTGCATAGATTTATCCCGAGGGTCAGACAATTGCTATTAATTCAACACAAGTTGGAACTAATAGCATTTTATATATATGGGAAAATACCGCAGATATGTCATGGCATCCATCGTCGGACTCACAATTCAAAAAAAACTTCATGCTCAGGATGCCTTTGCTACACTTGAAAAAAATTTCAATTTTAGGGCCAGCGGCTTGATTGAGGAACTCAACGAAACCAAAGATACTTTGATTCTCAAGAGCGATAAAAAGATGTCTTATGTGTATTCCATCAATAAGGATTACAAACGTGAAATCGACATCTATGCCGGCACTGATTACTATAGGGTTCCATTGACCAATTTATCCAAAGGCAAACATGTGTTTGTAGTATCGGTTTCTCCATTAAAAATTGTATTTGTGGTAAGGATTCATAAAGACCAACCTGTCATTTTACCTTTGGAATCGGAAGCCAAAGTGGTAACTGCATTGAAAAATGAGGAAAAATAATGATCTCGGATAGGAGTAGTTGCGTGGGCGGGCACTTCACTTTGCAAGTACACACTAAACTGAAAATCCGTGAGCTCCGACGCTTCCCTTAAGTTTGCAAGCAATTACTTATAGCCAACTTGTCGAGCTTTCGTTTTTTTAGATTTCTTTTTCTAATCTTTTTGGATTTTGCCTTGTGTCAAATATCGTTACTATATTAATTCGTTCAGAATTATAGCGATAATATAAAGTTGTTTGTTTTGTTATGAGACATTTTCTCAATCCTTTTCCTTTTTTAGATTTAGGAAATATTTCGGGTTGGTTTTGAATTATTTCAATTGATGAATCCAATTTTTCAACAAATTCTTTTTTAACAGTGACAGACCATTTTTCAATTAGATAAACAAAGAGTTTATCTAACTTTTTTTCAGCCGTTTTTGAGATAATGACTTTTCTGCTCAATTATCTGTGTTTTTGCATAAAAGATTCGTAATCTGTTACTTCTCCGTTTTCTATTTCGATAGAAGCTTTTTCAATTTCTTCCCTTTGCTGCAATGACAAGTCGTCCCAAAAATCAGAAGTTTTCTCTTTTCTTAAAATTTTTTTTATGGACTCAATTATTTTAGGATTCTCCGTATCCAAAAGCATTTTGATCAATTCTATTTTTTCCGCTTGAATATTCATTACATTTTATTTATATTCAAAAATAACAATTTATGCTTAAAATATTGTTATGAAAACGATTTTTTAAATAAAGCCCAACTTACTTATATTACCTATAGATCAAGTACTTTTCCCTGATTTTTTTAAAACGGTTCAAATCCTCTTGCCAAGTGGTCCTGATCTGGTCTTCGGACAATCCAGCTTCAATTTGTTTTTGAAGTCGGTCCGTACCTGCATGCTTGGTAAAATTAGTTGTATTAAAGACAAGCGATTTATCTAAGGCATGGTTATAGGCTTTAATGAGCCATTTTAAAGATACTTTACCATTCAGTTTTTCATCTTTAAGGTCTTCACCGTAACAAAGTTTATCTTTTTGTTTCGGATTTTTGGCACCAAAATTTTCTATAGGCGTGTAAGTAAAGGTGAAAATTTTGGGATCCAAAAAAGGTGCCCCATATCTTTGAAACTGAAATTCTGTTCCTCTCCCTGCATTGATATTGGTGCCTTCAAAAAGTCCAAGACTTGGATATAAAGCGATAGCTTGGTCATTCGGAAGATTTGGCGAGGGGCGGATGGGCAAGCTATATAATGTTTGGTGGGTATAATTGTGAACTGGAATGACCGTTATGTCACATTGTACACCTTGTTCCAGCCAATGTTCGCCATTGAGCATTTGGGCATATTCGCCAATGGTCATACCATGCACCAAAGGAATGGGATGCATTCCTAAAAAACTTTTGTTTTCAGGTTCCAAAGTGGGGCCATCCACATAATAGCCGTTGGGATTGGGCCGGTCCAAAATGATGACTGGGATATTGGCTTCGGCGCAAGCTTCCATAACATAATGTAGTGTCGAGATGTACGTATAAAACCTCACGCCAACATCCTGAATGTCAAAAACCATTATGTCCAAATCTTTAAGTTGTTCTGGTTTTGGTTTTCTATTGTCGCCATAAAGTGACACCAAAGGCAATCCGGTTTTGGTGTCCATGCCATCCTTTACTTCTTCTCCGGCATCTGCTGTTCCCCTAAAACCATGTTCCGGTGCAAAGACTTTTTTGACATCCATATTTAAAGCCAATAGTGAATCGACCAAATGGGTGTAATTGTCATGGCGAGACTTCAAAGAAGTCGTGGCAATCTTTTCATTACTTCGATTATCGGCCATCGGTCTTCCGTCCTTAAAAATCACGCTGGTCTGATTGGCCACAATCCCAACACGTTTTCCGTTTAACAATGGCAAATAAAGCTCAGTTCGATTGGCTCCAACCAGTATCGTTTTGTCATCCTGAACTTGTTTCAGGATCCCATCAACATTATTCACATTGGAGTTTGATTTAGAACCGCACGAAATTCCTATTAAAACACATAATAAAGCTGTATTTTTGAAAACGGATAAACGCATATAAATTTTGAATTACGAGTTTTTTATAGCCAAACGGATTATTGGTGACAAAGCGTATAAAAATAGTGTTTCGGCACCAATAATAAAAATTGGGATTGCCGCTATTGCCATTGGCATTATTGTGATGCTTATTGCCATTGCAACGGGTTTGGGCCTGCAACAAAAAGTGCGTGACAAGGTGGTGGCCTTCAATGGTCATGTTACCATCACCAATTACGATAGCAATGTGTCCAACGAAACCATGGTGCCCATTTCCATCCATCAGGACTTTTACCCTGAGTTTAAAACCGTTAAAGGCATTAGACATATACAGGCCATCGCCACAAAATTTGGGGTCATCCGAACCGAGACCGATTTTGAAGGGGTTGTCCTTAAAGGCGTTGGTAAGGATTATGACTGGAACTACGTTAAAGAGTTTTTGGTCGAAGGTCAATTGCCCAACTACAATACCAAAAACATGAGCAACGATGTGCTCATTTCAAAATACATTGCCGACCGACTTCAACTAAAAGTAGGAGATAGTTTCCAGACGGTTTTTGGAAAAGAAACCATTGATCAAATTCCAAGTATTCGCCAATTCAAGATTGTCGGGATATTCGACTCCGGATTTCAGGAACTGGATAAAACCTTTATGATTGGGGACATTCGCCATGTGCAACGTCTCAATAAATGGAAAGCGGACGAGATAGGAAGTTTTGAAATCTTTATTGATGACTTTTCCAAAATTAAGGAAAAAGGAAACGAAATTTATCAAGCCACGCCATCCGACCTTAATGCTGAAACGGTTGACCAAAAATATATCACGACCTTTGAGTGGATCAAGATTTTTGACAATAATACGTATGGCATTATCGGCATCATGATTATCGTTGCAGGTATCAACATGATTACGGCCCTGTTGGTACTGATCTTGGAACGCACCCAAATGATCGGGATCTTAAAAGCCTTGGGAAGTTCCAACTGGAGCATCCGCAAAGTGTTTTTGTACAATGCCACTTACCTTATCGGTTTGGGACTGTTATGGGGCAACCTCATTGGCCTGGGCTTGCTCTTTACCCAAAAATGGTTTGGATTCTTGAAATTTCCGGACCCTAAACAATATTATGTCTCCATCATTCCCGTGCATATCGGTTTGGATTATATTATACTTTTGAACATCGGTACTTTTATCGCCTGTTTAGTAATGTTGCTGATTCCATCGTTCATCATTACCAAAATATCACCCGTGAAGGCCATTAGGTTTGAATAAAGTTTGCAGTTTTCAGTTGCCAATTTTCAGTATTCGATTTAAATTTTTTTGACTTTGCGGCTTTGCGAGAATATTGTATTGACTTTGCGGCTTTGCGGGAAAATTTCATTGACTTAGCGGCTTTGCGAGAAAATTTCATTGACTTAGCGACTTTGCGAGAAAATTTTATTGTAGGCAGGATATTCAAACCAAAAAATTAC
>DASWKU010000239.1:0-4831 GCA_036396455.1 Flavobacteriaceae bacterium | reverse complement strand
TTGCATTTGTTGAAAATGAAGGCATGGCTTGGGGAACAAAAATCAGTGATTTTGTTCCTTTAATTTCTGAAAAGGCCGCAAAGTTAAGCTTAAGTTTATTCAGGATTTTTGCGGTTTTTGGGATTGGCTATTGGTTGGTTTCTTCGGTTAAAAAAAAGGCATCTAAAACGTTGATTGTTGCTATCGGGCTTATTTTAGCCGGAGCTTTGGGGAATATTATTGATTCGGTGTTTTATGGTGTTTTGTTTAGCAACAGTTCTGGTGAGGTGGCTACGTTTTTACCTTCAGAAGGTGGTTATGGAAGTTTATTTCATGGAAGAGTAGTGGACATGTTGCATTTTCCAATTTGGAAAGGAGTTCTCCCCAATTGGATTCCTTTTTATGGAGGGCGATATTTTACATTTTTCGAACCGGTATTCAATGTTGCCGACATGGCCATAAGTATTGGAATTGGAGTTTTAATTTTTTTCAACAAAAAAGCGTTTCCTAAAGAGGAACAACATAGTTAGAAAGTATTTAAGTTAGTATTTTCTACTTTAATTATATTTTATAACTTTAAAATCTTATTGAACTATCCCTTAACAGAACCTAAATGAAAGACAAATATCTTCTTGTAACCGCATTATTGGCATTTAGTTTACATAGCCTTTTCGCCCAAAATACGTATGATATTGTTTTTCCAGGAAAGGAGAGAGACCAAAAATGTCAAGAATGTTTTCAGATATTTAACCAAAAACCCTACGAGGTCAAGTTTTCAATTAAAAGAGAAAAGACCAACCTTTATTTTGAAATCAATGATAAAAATTGGCTCAATTTATTGTTCAAAAACCCAGGTGACGGTATTGCAATAGATATTGTTTTAAAGACCCGATATGATTGTGAAGTTGAATCTGTGGAACATACCCAAATAAAAGGTTTTCTCCTTAAACCCATGTATTCCAAAGAATTAAAAAATGGATTAAAATCTCAAGGGGAAAACCTATATAGTGTACTTGCGGGCAAAATACCTGAGGGACTCCTTAATGACGAACTGGAATTCAATATTTTGTTTTTAAGCAATAAAAACCTGTGCCGATATTATGTGACCTATGATTTGGAATCCTATTCCTGGGGGTTGTTGGATATGGGAATGTATTTGGATTCTTTAACGTATGACACAAAGCAAATAAAATCTTCGGACAAAGAAAGTTATGTGATTAGAAATAAGACCTTAAAGTTCAAAATTCCTTTTAAAAAGAATGTATCCAATTATTCACAAACCGATATAAAACCAATTTATGATTCCTTAAGACTGACCGATTTTAATATTAAGTCCATAAACATCAAGGCCTATTCGTCCATTGAAGGCATATCTTCCAGAAACATAGAATTGCAAAAGCTAAGGGCCAATAGTATTGTGGCGGCGTTACAGACGTTTCAAAAACCAACCATTAAAACCGTGGTTTCCACTTCTGAAAATTGGGTGGAGTTTTTCAATGATATTAAGGGAACCAAATATGAATATCTTTCGTCATTGACCAAAACTGAAATCAAAGCGAAAATAGCGGGAGCACTTTCCAAGGAAATGGAGCCTATTTTTAAAAATCACAGAAAGGCCATTATAGAAATGGAGCTTGAAAAGAAAGACAAATATAGAGATGAATCTGCAAATATGTTATTGACCAAATTTAACGATGCCATTACTGTGGAAAGGCTTGAAGAAGCCAAAGAGATTCAAAATTCAATTTTTGAAAAACTTAGGATAAAAGAAGTTTCGCCAACAATTCTGGATAAAATGGATATACCTGTGGAGGTAAAATTCGCAAAAATATTAAATAAGAATTCTGCCTATAAATACATCTTGGATTTCAAGCAGGCCTTAATTGTTTATAACGAATTACTGAATCTCGAAAAACTTGTCCCAAAAGACAGTAATGTGAAGTACAACATCTTGGCTGTTAAAATAAAACTATGGCGCTTTAACGCTATTGACATTGATGAAACAGCCCTTAAAAACGAAATCAATGCGCTAAAAAACTATGGGATAAGCAATTCGCTTGTTTCAAGAATGATGGTAAACTATCACATCATTGAAGCTGAAAATCTGATGCGGGAAAGAGACTATGTCAACAAAGACAAATCGGTTGAATATATAAAAAACAATTATAAAAATTTTTCGCTATCAGATTTTGACTATTTGAGTTTGGCCCAGTTTTTTAGTTACTATGGCAACACTAAAATGGCCGTTGACTTATTGGAAAGCATAGCTAGAAGCATTGTTATTGATGAAGATTTGTTGTTTTATTATTTAAACCTAACATTAATAGACCAACAACTTACTCGCGATCCAAACTATAGAACCATTATGCTCAATGCCATTAATATGAACAAAGAGCGTTTTTGTAAGCTGTTCAATTCCATAGAAAATGGGGGCGTCACCTTTCAGTTATTGGAAGACAAATATTTAAGAAATACGTATTGTGAAAGTTGTAAGGATTAAAACCTGTAAACTTGTTCGGGTGTCACACAATAGTCCAACGTTACATCGCTTTTGGAAATATCTATAATTTCGTCTTCGGCTTCAAAAAAAGACAGGCCTATTTTTAAAGTTTGGGGACATTCCGAAAGAAATTTATCATAAAACCCTTTGCCATATCCCACACGATGGCCTTGTTTGTCAAACGCCAAGAGCGGAACAAAAACAATCTCGATTTTATCGGGTGAAATTTCAATCCCGTCGACAGGTTCTGGAATGTTGAAGTGGTTTTTTTTAATGACTGTATTGTCTGTTAAAAGAAAATGCGTCATTTCAAATGTTCTGAAATTGCTTTTTGAGATGACAATATGCTTGTCCTTTCCAGAGAGGATGTTCAGGAGAAAATCGGTATTGACTTCTTTTTGCTCCTGGATTGCCAAAAAGATATGGTAGTAGCTTTTCTCCCAAATAGGTAATGGCAATAATTGGTTGACAATTTGTAGGCTCAAATCATCAATAACTTCAGTGGTCAATGAATGTCGTCTTAACTTATATAGTTTTCGTAATTCGGCCTTGGTCATTTTAGTTTTGTTGAAATGTGAAACAGCGCATCGCCTTGATATACGATAGGCGATTCGTTGACATTGATAATATATCCCGAATTGGAAGCTTTTACATTATAATTGAATTTGCCATAAGGATCGGTAATATGCCCCAGTACATCGCCTTTGGTCACCTTGGAGCCTATCTTAATTGAGGTTTTGAACATTCCTGAATATTTGGCACGCTGCCAACGGCTACTGTATATATATATCGGTTTATTTTTAGGTTTTGAAACCTTAAATTTAGGGTTCAACATATCCAGACTATTTAGAACACGCTTTACACCATTGACCGCAATATTGGTAATGTTGGTGTCAATATGAAACGATTTACCGCCCTCAAACAATAGCATGGACTTACCCAGTTTGTTGCAGGTGTTTCTAAAGGATTTTTTGATATGTTTTGAATAGAGCACAAAAGGGGCACCAAACGTATTGGCCAATTTTTCAAGTTCCGGATTGTTTTTTTCAATCCTGATTTGAGGGGCATTGAACCTTCCGGCCCCACCGGTGTGGAAGTCAATAATTAAATCCGCTTCTAGCACAATTTCATGAATAAGTTTATAAGCAACCCTACTGGCCAAGGACCCCTTTCTCAAACCTGGAAATACGCGATTTAAGTCCCTTCCATCAGGAAATTCACGTTTTAAATTGATAAACCCAAACACATTGATGACGGGAATGCAAATAATGGTGCCACATTTAGGTTTGTTGATGCCCTTGGCTATAATTTGCCTCACAATCTCCACTCCATTCACCTCGTCACCATGTATTCCGGCAGTAAACAACACTATGGGACCGGGCTTTTTTGAACGTTCAATAATTACTGGAACATCGATACTGGAAGATGTGTGCAGTTTGGCAACATCAAAATTGGCTTCGCAACGTTCACCAATGTTGATGTCATTTCCTAGAATTGTAATGGTATCTTTCTGTTTAAAGGTCATCTATGATTTCTTTCAATAAATGTAATGATGGCTTTTGCTATATTTTTTCCGGTTGCACCTTCAATGCCTTCAAGCCCAGGAGTGGAATTGACTTCCAAAAGCAGTGGCCCTCTTGCCGACTGCAACATATCCACGCCACAAACAGGAAGTTTAAGCACACGTGCAGCGTTCATGGCGAGTTTAAGTTCGGCGTCATTCAATTTAATGATGTCGGCCGATCCACCACGATGGAGATTGGAACGAAATTCTCCATCTTTACCCTGACGTTTCATGGCACCCACAACTTGCCCATCCACCAAAAGTGCCCTGATATCAGCACCTTTGGCCTCCTTGATGAATTCTTGGACAATCACCCGAGCTTCCAAGCCGTTAAAGGCTTCAAGTACCGATTCGGCTGCATTTTTGGTTTCTGCCAAAACAACCCCCAACCCCTGAGTCCCTTCCAAAAGTTTAATGACCACTGGTACACCTCCAACATGAGCAATCACTTCTACAACATCTCGTGAGTAATTGGTAAATACGGTTTTTGGCATCCCGATACCCGCTTTGGAAAGTCGCTGGAAACTTCGCAATTTGTCTCTGGAACGTTGTATGGAATCGGAAGTAGCAATAGTAAATATGCCCATCATTTCAAACTGTCTTACCACTGCGCAACCATAAAATGTAATGGAGGCTCCAATTCTTGGAATGACAGCATCTACATAGTCCAAATATCGGTCTTTATAATAAATGGTTGGTTTTTCCTTTTCAATAATGATGTCACATTTTAAAGGGTCTATAACCTCAACTAAATGGTTTCGTTTTTCACCTTCATCTACAAGACGCTG
>DASWKU010000238.1:0-7660 GCA_036396455.1 Flavobacteriaceae bacterium | reverse complement strand
ATTCTTCTGTGTCGTCTGCTGAAATGATTAATCTATCAAGCATCTCGTTGGCAGCATTTTTTGTAAACGTAATTGCCAAAATATTGCTTGGATTTGCACCTTTTTCTTCAATAAGATAGATAAGCTTTTGAAGTAGTGTTTTGGTTTTTCCTGAACCTGCTCCTGCTAAAACAAGAAGCCTTTTACATTCGCTAACAACTGCTTGTCTTTGCTTCTCATTTAGTCCGCTTAAATCAGTTTTGGTTTCCGTCATCTTGCAGGTTTTGAGATTCGTAAATTAGTCTTTGCCCGTAAGATTCAATTGAACCTTTTCCTCTTTGGAAGCAATTTGACAACAATTCAAGGTCATTGGTATATTGAATCGCTTTGCTTAAAAGTCCCTTTTCTGTTTCAGTCCAAGATTCATAAGCTCTTGGGTGATTGATTCTGGCATTTTGAACATATTCCGAGAGGTTTTCAGTTTTTTGAACTCCCAATTCGTCAATTTTTTCTTTTAGCTGGTTTATTGCTTTTTCGGATAGTTTGTTGAATGTTTCCTTTTGGAAAAAGTCGATTTCTTTATAAGGGCTGTTCTTTCGCTTATTACTGTTTGTTAGATTGTTGTCTGAAAGATATTGAGTGAAAAAATCCAAAAGTTGTCTTTTTTGGTAAAGATTTCGATACTTCCCATAAAGTTGATTTGAAACAAGAGTTTCATTTTTGAATTTCCTTGTCCCAAGGAAGAAACCAACTAATTTACTGGAAGTAGGATATTGTTCTTCTTTTTTGAAAAGTTCAATTACGTTTTTAATGTCCAATTCGTCAATTTCAATATCTGAAACTGGTTGTGGCTCATTTGTTTTTAGCCGGTCAATAGCAATTTGTAATGCTCGAATAACATCCCGTTCATTCAGAACGCTATCGTTGTCAATCATTTCTCCTGTCGTTGGAGAACAACCCGAAGCAAGTGCTTCTAATATTTCTATGGTTCTATTTATATCCATTCACAATAAATATATTCCTAAAATCTTCATTGCTATTTGTTTTTATTCGATTAGATTTTCTTTTTGAGAGTGTCTTTTGTATCTGGATGATTGAATTAATGTAAAACGTTAAAAAGAATTCATTCAATTTTTTTATAAACTAACTGGTTTTCAAATACTAATTCAGGAATTTCTTCGTCCTTTCCGTAAACAGCATAGTATTCCAAGGTTTTGTCATCTACTTTTACTATCGCTGAAGAATATGCTCTTACGTTCCCTGCTTTATTCTTTATGGTGGCATAGTGGTACAAAGTGTCATTGACCATTTTGCAGTAACCGCTGTGAATTTCAGACTTATTAATAGTTGTAAATTCAATACGTGAAGTGTTTGGATTGAAAAAATAAACTCCTTCATAATGTGAGAATAGCTTCCGTTCTTTCGACAGCAAGTTATTGTTCACAAAAACAAAATGTTCTTTGTTTTCTATTTTGTAGTCAAGAACGGAAACAAAAGAGGTATCATTTGGCATACCTTCCCAAATTCCTTCAATGGAATTAAAAAAGTCCAATTCAGGAACTAAGGTGTCCGTGTCCTGAGAATACAAATTCCCGACAGTCAAGTAGCTAATAAAAAAAATCAGTAATGCTTTCATTTTTATCTGTTTAGTCTTTTCACCATTACCCACAACGTTTTGCAGCTTGCCGAAGGCGGGGCTTTCGGAGTACAAAACTGTCAAGCCGCACAAAGATAATTAAACGCAAAACTTTAAATTACCACTGTCGCCACGCTTTTGGCAAGGTGCTGTTAGCGGTTCGTTGTTTCTGTCACGCTGTCTCGGCAATTTGTTTTAGTCCTTGTAATATTGGGTTTTCTTCACCTTGAGGTTCTTCTTGAACTGCACCAGGCCTGTTGTCGTTTTGTATGATTTCAAGTTTTGTTTGTCCGTTGTCTGCGGCCAGAACATAGGTCATTACAAAATAGTTTTCCGGTTTGTCTTCAAGGTCAGGTCGTGGTGCAAATAAGCTGTACTTAATTAATTCGTTTTGTCGAATGTCTAAAACCTTTCCCCATTGTTCAAATATTTTACCTTCCCATTCGGTTTTAAACCTAATGTCGCTACCAACAATCCAGTCGGTCAATAATTCACTTCCGTATTGCCATTGCTTTACGAATTCGGGTTTTGTCAGGATGTCCCAAACTTTTTGTATGGGGGCTTTGATTTTGATTGTTGAGATATTTGTCGCCATATTTTTTATTTATTTTTCTGTTTTATTGTCGTCAAAGATTTTTATTAAGTTCGTTTATCTAATTTCTAGAATCATTGCCGTTTTTCCTGAAATTGTCAATATGTTTTCTACATCAAATTCTTTATCTAAAATTATATCCTTTGCCTTAAATTTATTGGAAATCATTTCAGAATATCTGTTCATATTAAGTGTTACATTTTCACTATTTTTATTCAATAAAACCATAACTTTTTGTTCATTATTATAACGGAAATAAATGTAAACATCATTCTTTTGAGGAGCGTAATGTTTAAAATTTCCATTTGTTATTGCAGAATTTGATTTTCGCCAATTAAGTAATTTTGAGAAATATTTTTTTGCCTCTTTTTCTGTCTCGGTTAATCCTATTTCAGATGCAGCATTTTTTAAATCATTTTTCCAACCGCCATAGAAATCACCTCTTCTTTGACCATCGCTACCTGTTTTTTCGTTGGTCATTAAAACTTCTGTGCCATAAAAAAATTGTGGAATACCACGCATTGTCATATACATTGCAATTCCAAGTTTCCAATTATCAAAATTATTATTAAGTCTGGTATAAAATCTGTCTAAGTCGTGATTGTCTGGGAAAATTAACTGATTTTCAGGGTGTGGAAATTGATAATCTTGTGCTATTCCTTGGTATGTATCTCTCCAAGTAGAAAACCAATTATCGGTTTTATTTAAACTTGAAACAACATTATCATTCAATAAAAAATCCATTAAAGTCGGCAAGTAGCTTTGATAACCATCAAAATTCTTTTTGTCTTTTTGCCAATAAGAAGTCTGTGCAACAATTCTGTACATTTCCTCGCCTGCGATATTAAAATTAGGATATTCATCAAGAATTGCTTTTGTCCAAGTTGCTAAAAAGTCTTTATCAGAATATGAATATGTATCTACTCTCAAACCTGAAAGTTCAGCATATTCTATCCACCAAATTGAATTTTGAATGAGATACTTTGCCATTAATGGGTGATGATGATTTAGATCTGCCATATGTCCATCAAACCAACCATCTGTATATTCTTTTTTGTCAATTTCTGTGGCGTAAATATCAGTGATAGTCGTTTTTAAATGATTGCTTCTAGTTTTTGTGTCAGAGAAATTAACCCAATCTTTGCTTGGTAAATCTTTAATAAAATAATATTGAGCACCACAATGGTTTAACACTACATCCCAAATAACACCCATGTTTCTTTTCTTTGCTTCCTGAACTAACTCTTTGAATTGTTCATTAGTTCCAAACCGAGAGTCAATCTTGTAAAAATCAGTAGAAGCGTAGCCGTGATAAGAATAATTTAGCTCATTGTTTTCAACCAATGGAGTATTCCAAATCTGTGTAAATCCTAGAGATTTAATATAATCTAAATGATTAATAATTCCCTGAATATCTCCACCGTGTCTTTTGTCTTCATCTTTTCTATCTATTATTTTTTCATTTAATGTTGGAATTATATCATTTTCAATATTGCCATTGGAGAACCTGTCTGGAACAATCAGATAGATTGCATCCTTTTGTGTATAACTTTCTCTGTCTGCACTATTTTTTTGTCGAGCCAATAAAGGAAAATCCTTAGATATGAATGTTTTGTTGGCTTTTTTAAAGTCTATCCTTACATTTCCAACCAGTGTTTGAGCACTGATTTCGAGGGTAACAAATAAGTAGTTTGGATTTTCTACTTTTTCTGTTTTTAAGATTTTTACGTTATCGTATTTTATAGAAGGCTCTAGACTTTGAATTTCTTTGCCATAAACCAATAGTGTAATTTTATTAAATTTCATTCCAACCCACCAATTACTTGGTTCAATACGGCTAATAGTTTGTGCTTTTGAAAGCAAAGGAAAAATAAACAATAAAGTTAATATCCAAATTTCAATTTTTTTATGTGTCATAATAATTTATTAATGGTTGATTAATTTATCGGTGTCTGCCCATGCTATGTTATCTAACGGTTTTCAGCCTGGTGCTGTGGCGGATTTTTAGCACTAAGTTCATACAAAGCACAAAATGCTGAACCAGGCATAATGTTTCTACGAAGCACATCAGTTACCATATTGCCAAACCGATGTTAGCGGGTCGTTGTTCTTTATTCGTTGTCATTAGGTCTAATTTGGTCAGCAAGTTTTTTAGGTGCTACTTCACAATATGCAGTTGTCAATGCGTCAACAAATAAGTCCTTATGCACTTTGCTCATTTCGATTATTGTCCAACCTTGTTTACCCCATTTATTATCAACTGGGAAAATCATTGTCTTGTCGCTAGCAGAAAATACGTCTTGGTCAATTTCTGATAGTTTAATACAAGTCCTATTGCTTTTGTTGTCATAGGTTGCAAAGATTTTCTTCTTCACTCTGAATGAAGTTTTTTCAAAATGAGGTTCTTCTGTCGTTTCAGGAAACGATAGTGCTAATTTTCGCAATGTGTCAAGTGATACCATTTGTCAAACTACTTTTTTACTGGCGTTAGATGTGTCAAAACGCAAAGCCATTTGTCATTCTCTTTTTTGTAAACATCTGTAATCCATTCGTCAGCTCCCATAGGTTGACCTTGCCAAGTTCCTGTATTTTGGCCACGTCCCGTTACTAAAGCAATGTCACCATAAATTTTCACTCTTAATACTTCCTTTGTCATTGTTGAATGTGAAAGTAAACCTTGTTCAAGCACTGCAAAGAATCTCTCTTGTGGAATTATTCCTCCTTGACTGTCAACAAGAACCCAATCACTCGTTATACAGTTTTTGATTTCGCCAACGTTATCTGAAATCACCGCACTATTGAAGTTGTTTTCAATTTGTTGAAATTTCTTTTTTAATTGTTCTTCTGTCATATTATTTTAATTCTATGTGTCTGTTTACAATGCCCGCTAACTAGTTTTTAGCAGTTCGTTGTTTCTATTTTCGTTTACCAAAGAATTCAGCTTGTAACTCAAATGTCTTTCCATTGTCTTTACTAATCTCTCCTTTCCAATGAAAGGATATGTCGGTTATATCTTCAAAAGTCCATCGCATTACGTTACTATCATCATCTTTACCTTCATGAATTATTTTATTTCCTTCTTTCCATCCGTAGAGTTTGCTGGTTGTACTGCTTACAGGATTAAACCAAGTGATGCACCATTTTTTAATTTCGTTATCATAATACCTAATTGTGGAGCCGTAACGATTACGAGGTTGTTTTAATTTATCGGTTCTCAATGAACGTTTTGGGGCAATCCAAACATCTTGTACAGCTCTGCCTTCAAGAACATAAGCAAAATGCCACTCACCTTGTGATTTTATGATTTCTTTGTTTTCTAAATAATCAACAGCTTCTACATCCCAACCTCCTATAAGCCAATCGTAAACATTATTTTTAGCAAGTTCATCACTTGCTTTATCTGAAATTAAGGAAGATGCAAAACTTTCTTTCTGTCTTGCAATTGCTTCCTGGTCTGAAAACACTCTATGCCAAATGCCTGGGTAATTTAAAACAATTCCCTCGCTGTCAACTTTTAAGTTTGCGGTGAAACCCGAAGCAAGGTTTTCATACTTGTAAATCCCATTTCCTAAATTTGTGTATCGTTGTTTGGAAGGATTAAAGTTTTGTGTCGGTAAATCAAAATAAACGACTTCAATTTCTTTTGATTCGCCAATCGCCAAGTTAAGTCTGTTTATTGGTAAAGTGTTTGTAAATGGTGTTAAGGTTATATCAATGTCTGTACAATTATTGAGTCTTGAAATAATTTCTCCTTTTTCGTTTGTCCATTGTTTCTCTTTATTCTTGTGTAGATAAATGCTAAACGAAAAGTCAGATTGTAAATCAATTTTTACTGATTGGATTTCCCACTGCTTATTAATGTCAAGTTGATAATTTACATTTAATAATTTCCCTAATCCTTGTCCTGTTATTTGACCATTTACTTCAATGTTGTCGTTGAATTTAATAGTAGTAAATTCAGTAGTGTTTACATAGGTGCTTTTCCACACTATTACTTTGTTTTGTGCTTGCATATTTGAAAATTGTAGTGCCAAAATTAATAGTAATATTTTTCTTGTCATTTTATGTTTGTCATTAGTTGAGTCTCGTTACAATGATCGCTAACTTAAGTATATGAATTCGTTTTAATGATTTATATTCCCGAATACTCGGGATTACCTGTCTGCCGACAGGCAGGAACGAAGTTCGTATATTTTTTTGGTAATGTCAAATGACAACCCATTGGATCATTTGTAGGAGGTTCGTTTAACGTTTAGCAGAGGCAATGTTGTGCTTCTTCTTGAGTACCATTGTACACCATTTTGCTTACTGCGTGGTCAGGTGGCGTTTATTTTTACACGAGGCTTATATCTGCCAATTCTTTACCGATACTTTGAATGCCCCTAATTATTTTGTCTGTTTGTTTGGAAGATGGATGTTTTTTCCCCCTTACATATTGGGATAAAAGTGTGGGATTCATCCCGATTCTTTGCGCCAAAAAGTTTGCGTTTAAAACTTTGTAGTATTGAAAAAACTGCTGTAAATCCAAACTAAGTTTAAGATTTTCAGCGGTTACTTCATATCCCAAATCTTCGTATGCCAAGTTCAATGCCTCAATTAAATTTGCGTAAAGCTCCGGAATATCTTTACCAGTTGTGAAGACGGCCATATCTTCTGTATAGGCCGAATAGCCCGTGTCTGTTTTTTCAACGGTTATGTCTATTTTTTTCTTCAAATTTTTC
Organism: Flavobacteriaceae bacterium; assembly: GCA_036396455.1. Lineage (GTDB taxonomy): Bacteria > Bacteroidota > Bacteroidia > Flavobacteriales > Flavobacteriaceae > Geojedonia. The sequence goes on along the minus strand of DASWKU010000238.1, from coordinate 732 downwards.
ATGGCTCTAAATTTTTATTCCTGCTTGTTTGAAAAGTTTTTTCTCTAAACCCTTTCCTAATTCTTGGCTACCGTGATTCGGAAAAATTATGACCCCATCTTTTGATTCATGTTTGAGTTTAACATGGGAACCTTTTTGGGAAACTGGATACCATCCATCTTTCTGAAGTATTCGATAAGCCTCGGAACATTTCACAATCAAAGGTAAATTATAATTTACTTTTATGCAATTATTTTGCCATGTTTTTATGAGACCTAACCGTCAGGCCGATTCTTGTTTTAACTGTTATTGGACATAGTTACCTATATGTCCCGTTCGCCGACAGACAGAAACGAATTTTGGTTATTTTATTGAGAAAGTCAAATTACAACCCATTGGATAATTTGTGCAGATTTCTTGGGTTCGTTTAACGGTGACAATATGAAAAGGTGGGGAATACGGGGTGATTCATTATAAGGTATACAAACTTTGATGCGAGCCACAAACCTGAATAACCTATGAACCCCCAATTTTTTATATTGCATGTTAGCGGTTCGTTGTTTTCATTTTCGTTTACCAAAGAATTCTGCTTGCAATTGAAATGTTCTACCTTTATCAGAACTTATCTCACCTTTCCAATGAAATGAAAGGTAAGTAATATCTTCAAAAGTCCACCGCAGTATATTATCATCACCATCTTTTCCTTCGTGAATTATTTTATTACCTTCTTGCCAGCCATATAGTTTACTGTTT
>DASWKU010000237.1:0-8671 GCA_036396455.1 Flavobacteriaceae bacterium | reverse complement strand
TGCCAGTCTTGTTCCCTACCGCAAAAAAAAAGCAAAGGACCTAAAGTCTTTCTTTTTATATGATCCCAAATCCAAGTGCCAAAGAAATTAGAATAAGCAAAAAAGCTATAAGCTTTTGAATGAACTTTAAGGTCACTTTTTTAAGCAATTGGTTGCCTATAACAGCACCAATTATGGCCGATAGCGTAGCACAAAAAATCAAGAGTTTATTCTCGCTTAGCCCCGATTCAAAAAAACGTGTAGCATAAACCGATAATCTTGAAAAATCGACAACACTTGAAATGACAACTGTTGTTCCTACGAATGCTTGTTTAGTCAGTCCTGAATTTATCAAAAAAGCACTCCGCAAAGCCCCTTGGTGTCCCGAAAGTCCTCCAAAAAAACCACTTAAAACACCACCAAAGGCCATGTGTTTTTTTTCAAACTTCAATGCATTAAAAAAGGGAGATAGTTCAATAATCGCGAAGGTTATCAGCAAAATGGCAATGACCAATTTTACAACGGTAATTTCAAAAGTTCCAGTTCCTATCGAGTAGGTGTGCAGTGGTTCAATATAAGTGATGTTAATAAGGATGTAAGCTCCTAAAAGTGCAGCAATAACCGCTGGAATTCCAAAATTAATAAGTACAGCTTTGTTGGCGTTTTTACCGACCAAGAACAATTTAAATACATTGTTAAAAAAATGAACCACCCCAGTTAATGCGACGGCCAGTTCAATTGGAAAAAAAAGTGCAAATACAGGTAGCAAAATGGTTCCCAAACCAAAACCGGAAAAAAAGGTTAGAATGGAAGTTAAGAAAGCTACAATACAAATTATAAGGTAGTCCATAATTTAAGATTAATATGGCATTATCAACAACCAGTTAGATCAGTAATATTTAATTTTTACAAAATAAAAAATACAGTTACCATAAATATTCCTATTAAAACCACAAAAGCTATATATATAATTCGATTGGTCTTATCTTTTTTTTCAATTTCCTTTATTGGTCTCAAAAATAGTTAAAACTATGCACTTTAGTGCATTTCGCCTTAGCTTCTAAAAACACCTACCTTTGTTTTATGTCAGAACAACGCGTAAATGGTCATACGGTTTCCCGTCTTACGGTACATATAGTTTGGAGCACAAAATATCGTCATTCGGTTTTGCAAGGTGATATTCAAAAAGATTGCAGAAAAACTTTGATACAGATTTGAGATGCAGAAGGGGTTAATATTTTGAAAGGAGTGGTAAGCAAAGACCACGTTCATATGCATATAGAACATCGTCCATCTCAAAACATTGGCATGATTGTAAAAAGGCTAAAAGGCAGAAGTTCAAGGAAATTACAGGAGAAATTTCCTGAATTAAGGAAGCGTTACTGGGGCCGTCACTTTTGGGCAATAGGATTTGGCTGTTGGAGTACGGGCAACATAACAGATAAAATGATCAATGATTACCTTGAACATCATCGGAAATCAAATAATGACAGCGATAATTTCATATTAGAGTGATTACGTACTGCTGACTTTAGTCAGATTTAAAAACCTATGGACTTCAAGTCCATAGTGGTTTAGTTACTTTTCAAGAAGACATCAGAATGCCATCCCAAACACCATATGGAATTTAGCAACTTTTCAATAATAATTGTTTCGTTATCTTTGAAGTAACAACCTATGTTTGATAAATGCGGAAGTCAGGAAAAAAATGCCCACGGCATCCATAGAATTTGATTATGAAATTGAAAATGAAAAAGGTGAAATTGTAACGACCGGAAATACGGTTTTGGCGTTCATCGATATTATTAGGAATAGGCCTACACGATGCCCTCAACATATTTTAACAAACTGCAAGATTAATCGTTCAGTACCGCCGTTTTAACCCCATAATGGCTTTCAAATGTTTCCAAGACTATAGGAATTTCTTGTAACCTGACTGAAATTGTGATTTCGCAATCCAGTTCCAATTTTTGGTTCACAATGTTCAAGTTTTTTTCTTTAATGATTCGCATGACCGTATTGATGTTGGCATAATCAAAAGAAATTTTAATGTTTTTGGTGATGAGCTCTGTAATAATTGTTGAGGCTTCCAAAGTCATTTGGGACGTTGTTTTATAGGCATGTATCAGTCCTCCAACGCCAAGTTTGACACCCCCAAAATAACGCACTACAACGATGAGGATATTGGTGACTTCAAAGGATTGAATTTGTCCAAAAATGGGCATTCCAGCACTATTATTGGGTTCACCATCATCATTGGCCCTAAATCTTATGTTTTGTTCTTGGGCGCCCAATTGATAGGCATAGCACCAATGTCGAGCAGCGTGATGTTGCTTTTTTAGGGTTTCAAGGTGGGATTTAATGTCATCTTCATTTGAAATTGGAAAAGCATAGCCGAAAAACTTACTGTTTTTGTCTTTAAACAAGACTTCATTAGAAGCTTTTGCAATGGTTTTATAGGTGTCTTTTTCAATCATCAAGCTGAGGTTACCAAAGCAATTGAAACAATGGCCAACACAATTCCAATCCAGTTTTTTCTCGAAATATGTTCATTGAACAACATCAATCCCAACACAGTCGATATCATGACAATGGCTACGTTATTGACCGTAAAAATAGTTGAACTTTCCAAGCCTTCAAAATGTAAGGCCTTGAGCAGGTAATAGAAAGAGCTATAATTGATGATTCCTAAAATTATACCTCCTATGATACTCTTATAATCAAATTGAAATTCTTTCTTGAAAGCCTGAACACTTAAACTGAATATCCCAAAAATGGCCGCAAAACAAAAAATGCTGGCCGAAAATATGGGGATTCCGTTTTCGGGCACATAAGTGGTTTCCAAATATTTTATCGAGGTGTCAATCACACCGGAACCGAAAAACAATATTATTGGGAACAACAAATTTTTGGTGAATTTAACATTGGTTTCCGATTTTACCGATGCCAAGTACACCGCTGCCAATGCTAAAATAATGCCAATGATTTTTTGGATTCCAGCACTTTCATGATAGACGTAAAACCCAAAGATAACGGGGATGACCACACTCATTTTGGAGGCTACCGATGCGACCGACAAGCCATTGCGTTGTACTGTTAGGGCCAAAATAAAAAATACGGAGATAAATAAAACACCCAAGAAGAAAGCGCCATAAAACCATTCAGTAGCAACCACATCCTTCACAATTATTGGGCTATCATATACCAAAAAACCAAATGTACAGGCCGTGATATAATTGACCACAATGGCCTGAAGCGTGTTAAGCTTGAACCTGTCAAAAAGCTTAAAACAAATAAAAATACCGGTTGAAGCAAGGATGCTCAGTATGAGATAAATCAAAATAAATGATTTTTAGCGGTGATTAAATTGGTGATGTCCTCTTGCTTGGGGTTGATATTCCAAGTATGCATTCCCAATTGTGAAGCCATGATCGTGTGCTCTGTGGTATCGTCTATAAATAAACTTTCGCTGGCCATAAGTTGATTTGTATTTAGAACAAATTCAAAAACAGCTTTATGTGGCTTTCTCAGACCTATTTCATGCGACAAATAGAACCCACAAAAACAACGTTTAAAGGTTTCATAAAACGGAATATTGTCCTTGACCCAATTGATATGGAGTTCGTTCGTGTTGCTCAAAAGGATTAACTTATATTTTTTTTCTGAAGCCAGTTTTTGAATGAACGCCAAACGATGCTTCGGGAAATCCTTAAGAACAGCATTCCATGAATGGATGATGTCTTGTTTTGAAAGCTTTGGGAAATGGTCTTGGTAAAATTCCAAAAACTCATCTGTTGTAACCAGTCCTTGTTCATATAAACAGTTAAAAGCAATCATGTCATCCGAAAAGGCTTCAATTTCAAATTGATTGAGGATGTCTTGCATCGCTTTTTCCAAATCAAGATTCAGAAAAACATTTCCGAAATCAAAAATTAAGGTTTTAATCATAATATGTCCTGCGAAAGCAGGAACCTTTTTAATCGTTGTTATAAATTTTTAAAATATCACCAGCAATTTGTTCTTCCAATATTAAATTCCCATAAAATTCAGGAGCTTTTACACCGTTTCCAAAAGCCATTTTCCCAGTAAACACTCTGGCTTCATCCCAAAGGTCTTCATCAATAAACGTTTGCAGTGTTTTGCTTCCGCCTTCAATAATGACCGATTGAATGTTTTTTTTGTGCAAAAGCGTACAGATTTGGGAGGCTATATTGGTATTGAAATCGATATTCTGTTTTGAAATGACAATGGTTTCAGCATCCTTATTGAACACATTACAATCTTTTGGGAGCTTGTTATCTTTGTCCAAAACGATACGTATTGGATTTTGCCCTGTCCAATCCCTGACCGTCAAACTAGGATTGTCGTCCAATACGGTTTTGGTTCCCACCAAAATGGCATGTTCTTCAGCACGCCATTTATGCACCAACTGTCTTGAAATCCCGTTGGTAATCCAAACCGGTTTTTGTTCATCTCTAGTTTTGGGAGCAACATAACCATCTTTGGTTTTGGCCCATTTTAATATAATGTAGGGACGTTGCTTGTTGTGAAATGTAAAAAAACGCTTGTGGTGGATTTTACATTCGTCTTCCAAAATTCCAACAATAACCTCACATCCTGATGCTCTCAAAACTTCAATGCCTTTACCGGAAACTTTGCTATTGGTGTCAAGTGTGCCAATGACCACTTTTGGTATTTGATATTTTATGATAAGATTTGTGCATGGCGGCGTTTTTCCAAAATGGCTGCAAGGCTCAAGCGTCACATAAAGTGTGGCTTCTTTTAATAAGGATGTATCCAAAACCGATGCAATGGCATTTACTTCGGCATGATGGCCACCATAAGGGCTTGTGAAACCTTCCCCAATGATGTTGTTTTGGTGAACGATCACACAGCCCACCATAGGGTTTGGGCGCGTAGTACCCAATCCATTTTTGGCAATTTCAATACAACGTTTTATGTATTTTTCATGTATCTTCATCCCGATAATTATCGGGACAAAAATAAGATTTTAAAGTGAGCAAAAACAATATTGTTATTAGGGAAATAACGACCAAAGATGACCAACAAATTGCGGAAGTTATCCGTTCAGTCTTAATGGAGTTTGGTGTACCCAAGGTAGGTACAGCTTATGCCGACAACGTGTTGGATTGTATGGCAGAAACCTATAACAAATCTACTTCGGCATATTTTGTAGTGGAAGATAATGGTAGAATTATTGGTGGCGCAGGTATTGCCCAACTTGAGAATTTTGAAGGCAATGTATGTGAACTTCAAAAAATGTATTTTCTTCCTGAGGCGAGAGGGATAGGTTTGGGGCGGCGTATGATGGATATGTGTTTGCAAAAGGCCAAAAGTTTAGGTTTTGAACACTGTTACCTAGAAACCTTACCTTATATGGAAGATGCAAGAAAACTGTATGCCAAAGTTGGATTTACAGCTTTGGACAGCCGTATGGGGGATACAGGACATTATTCATGCAATTTATGGATGATTAAGGATTTATGACTTTAAGAGAACTTCAACATAATTTCCATGCCCAATTGGATGCCATTTATGGCAAAAATGAAGTGCATGGGTTTTTTAAACTATTGGTTGAACACCATCTTAATTTTAAGCCCATTGAAATCGTTTTACAGCCCAACTATAATGTTTCAAATGCTGAACAAGACTATTTTAATGAAGCTATAAATCGGTTAAAACAAGAAGAGCCCATTCAATATATTCTTGGTGTAACCGAATTTTTTGGGATGCCCTTTAAAGTGAATCCTTATACTTTAATTCCAAGGCCCGAAACGGAAGAATTGGTGCAATGGATTATTGATGGGGAATCAAATTCCAATCCCGATAGCCGTCGGGGCCAAATTCCAATCCCGATAGCTCCCGATAGTTATCGGGACGGGACCAAATTCCAAATTCCAAACCTGTCTGCCGATTGGCATGATTCCAACAACAAACATCTAACCATTTTGGATATTGGTACCGGGAGTGGCTGTATAGCCGTTTCATTGGCAAAACATTTGCCAAACACTAAAGTTTATGCCTTGGACATTAGCCCAGAAGCGTTAGACGTTGCCAGGGAAAATGCAGAATTAAACGGGGTTGAAGTTGAATGTATTGAAGCTGATATTTTGACCTCTTGTCATGCTGAACTCCCGCCTGACGTTCGGGCAGGTGTTTCAGCATCTCACAAGTTTGACATTATCGTATCCAATCCACCTTATGTTCGCGAGTTGGAGAAATCCACCATAAAAAACAACGTTTTAAAGCATGAACCTCATTTGGCTTTATTTGTAGAGGATGATGACCCATTGTTGTTTTACAAGGCCATTTGTGAGTTCGCTGTTCATAACTTGAAACCAAAGGGAAGGCTTTTTTTCGAAATAAATCAATATCTTGGTGCTGAGATGAAACAGCTTTTGAACACATTTGATTTTGAATCTGTTGAATTACGACAGGATGTGTTTGGTAATGACCGTATGATTAAATCCATAAAACCATGAATACGTTAACATCGGTAGCAGTATTTTGCGGGAGCAGTGAAGGGAATGATATGACCATTATTTCCCAAGCTACAAAACTGGGTGAAACTTTGGCCAAACGCGATATGACTTTAGTTTATGGTGCAGCCAAAATTGGGGTTATGGGAAAAGTTGCCCAAGGCGCTTTAAAGTACAATGGAAAGGTTATTGGTGTGATACCTGAGTTTTTAAAAAAGAAGGAAGTGGTCCACTTGGGATTGCACAAGTTAATTACGACAAAAAATATGCACCAGCGCAAACTAAAAATGCATGAGCTGTCAGACGGATTTATTGCGTTACCTGGAGGATTGGGCACGTTAGAAGAGCTCTTTGAAATTATCACTTGGGCGCAATTGGGCCTGCATAATAAACCTATTGGCTTGTTGAACATTAACGGCTTTTATGATGATTTGATTAAAATGCTGGAAACGATGGTCGTGAAAGGCTTTTTGAAAATGGAAAACCTTGAACTATTGATTGTGGATGACAACATTGAATCCTTATTGGACAAAATGAAGGTTTTCAAACCCAATCTAGTGCCAAAATGGTTAAAACCCGAAAGAACTTAAAATCCCTTTAATCTTATCAACATCAGAAACCACTTCAATGGTTTCATCAAAAAACTGAGGACTGTTCATTGAAAGTGTTGGTGGCTCATTTACAGGATTTAAACTTGTGGCAGAGGCATGAAGTTCGGTAAAACCAAAATCCCTGAACACTTTTGCATTTTGGGGATTAATGCCACCTCCGGGTAAAATAGTGATTCTGTTTTTAGCTTTATCTTTCAATTGCTTCAAGAGTTCAATTCCTTTTTCTGCTGAAGTTTCTTGACCGGAAGTTAAGATACGTTCTGCTCCTAAATCAATAAGTTGTTCCAATGCTTCAAACGGATCCGGTGTCCAATCAAATGCTCTGTGAAATGTAAAAGGCAATGGTCTTGAAAGTTCAATCAATTGTTTTGTTCGTTCAATACCAATGGTGTTATCGCCATTCAAAACTCCCGAAACAATCCCGATAGCTATCGGGACAGAATATCCCAAGTCTTTGCACAACTGAATATCATTTTTTATGATTTCAAATTCAGCTTCGGAATACGTGAAATTTCCACTGCGGGGTCTTATCAATACAAATACTGGAATGGTCAGCTTTTTTAAGACCTGATGCAACAAACCATAACTTGGCGTTAATCCACCAACGGCCAATTCGGTACATAATTCTATGCGATGTGCTCCAGCAGTTTGGGCGTTTATTGCAGACTGATAATTACTGGCACAGATTTCAAGGACCATAGGTGTAATCATTATTCTTTTGTGTTTTCTTTATGCTCATTGTTGATATGCTTGGCGTAATTGATATCCAAAGCATCCAATCGTTTAAAGAAATACTTGACACGCTTTTCAAAGTTAGGGTAATCTTTATTTTTTAATGTTGACCAATCCACTTCGCTCATGGCAAGGATGCGCGGGAATACCATATATTCCACATGTTTGGAGTTCAGCATATATTCGGTCCAAACATTGCCTTGTGCCCCTAAAACATATTTGGATTTTTTGGTTGAAAGTTCATCAGGAATTGGATTAAAACCATACACCTTTTCCAATGGCAAAAATCCGCCAATGGACAACGGTTCATTATCCTTATCTTCAGATTGGTAATGGTCAAAATAACAATAGTCACCTGGGGTCAATATAACGTTGTGATGCTGTTTTGCCGCTTCAATGGCACCGTCGATTCCTCTCCAAGACATCACCGTGGCGTTTGGAGCCAAACCACCTTCAAGAATTTCGTCCCAACCAATGATCTGTCTTCCATTACTGTTAAGGTATTTTTCTATTCTTGATATAAAATAACTTTGAAGTTCGTGCTCATCCTTTAAACCTTCGTCCTTGATGCGTTTCTGACAGACCTTGCAGGCCTTCCATTGGGATTTTGGAGCTTCATCACCACCTATATGAATATATTTGCCCGGAAACAATTCCATAACCTCATCCAAAACATCTTCAAGAAAATCAAAGGTTTCATCTTTTGCACAATAAATGTGCTCAAATACTCCCCACTCAGTGGCAACCTCAACCGGTTCACTTTTACAGCCCAATTGTGGATAGGCAGCAATGGCAGCTTGGGAATGCCCAGGCATTTCAATTTCTGGAATGATGGTTACAAATCGGTGT
>DASWKU010000236.1:0-4369 GCA_036396455.1 Flavobacteriaceae bacterium | reverse complement strand
ATACCAAACATCGTCCCGGGCATTGTCCTCGGCTCCCGAATCACAGTTCTCGGGGTCCACATCGGTGCCCGCCGTGTTCAACAATGTGCCGTTGGCTGCCGTTGCCGAATTGACATCCTTGCCCGTCTCCTCAATGATAAGGGTGGCCCCACTGCAAACATCATTGATTGGTGGCCCATCGGCATTGGTCGATATCGGTGGCGTCTCGTACCAGTCGCTGCTTCCATTTGCCCCGCAGTTTGACCTTATAAAAAAGGTATAGGGTGTGCTGAAGGTCAAGCCCGTTGCACTGGCACTGGTCATGGACACGGTGCCACTGGGATTGCCGCCTCCCTGTGTGCCACCATCCGGGACCGCCTCCCAGTCATAGCTCACAGGGCTGTCCCCCACACTGGGCGGGTCCCAATAAAAGTCGATCCTGGTGTCCGACCGGTAGCTGATTCTTGGGTTTTCCGGCATTTGGCAGGTGGTGGGCGCTACCGTATTGTTCAACATGGTAACGGTCAGGTTGATGTCATCTGTGGTGCAAGACGCATCCAAATACACATGTAGCCGTATGGTACCGGCCTGTTCTGGGGCAAAAGTGTAGGTGAGTGGTGAAACACCTTGTGCCAAAGTAGCATTGGAAGCATCTGTTATCGTGATATAGTCGTCATATTCTGTGCCTAATATTGAATGATTCGCTGTAAATATATAATCGTCTTCCAAAATGTTTGTAACTGTTACATATTCACCGGGTACGATTACGGTGGTTACCGTCTCAATAAAACCGTCATTTACTGCAGGATAGTTAGGGACCGTTTGTTTATTACTTTTACAATTTTGGGAATATAAAAAACTTGTCGTAAAAAAAGTGAGAAATAGAATGGTAATGCTTTTCATTACAGAAAATTAGGTGGTTAGTAAATTTCGTGTTTTATACACTATTAGCGAATTTTAAATCGCAGAACTAAATTTAAGATATTTTACTGTGTACATGACAAAAATTCAATTTCAATAACTCCTCGCTTTGTTGCCCCGGCCCTAAAGGGTGCAAATCGAGGAAAATCAGGCTCCCTTTAGCCCCGATAGCTATCGGGAGGGGTCATACTGATTTTCCGATTAAATTGTTCTAAAAACAATTTTTTGTCACGTACACAGTATTTATCCAGAAAAAAGAGCAAATAATTTAGAAATAGACTTTTCATATTTTTAATGATGCCTTTCTTCCTCTATTCTCTATGCTCTAAAATCTATTATCTTTTAAAGGCGCATATCCATTTGCCTGACCATAATGTCTTTCCAACTTCTAAAATCTCCCGCTAATATATGTTTTCTTGCCTCGCGAACCAACCATAAATAAAACCCAAGATTATGAATGGTTGCAATTTGCTTTCCAAGCAGTTCCTTAACCGTAAATAGATGGTGCAAGTAAGCCTTACTATATTCGGTATCGACATACGTCATGGTCGTCTCATCTATGGGCGAAAAATCATCCTCCCACTTTTTGTTCTTAATATTAATTGTCCCGTGGGCTGTAAACAGCATACCGTTTCTTGCATTTCGTGTTGGCATGACGCAATCGAACATATCGATTCCCAACGCAATATTTTCAAGAATATTGATTGGTGTGCCAACACCCATTAAATATCGGGGCTTGTCTTCAGGCAAAATAGTACACACCACTTCGGTCATTTCATACATATCCTCAACAGGTTCACCAACTGAGAGACCTCCAATGGCGTTTCCTTCAGCTCCAGCGTTTGCGATATATTCGGCAGATTGAATCCTTAAATCTTTATAAGTACTGCCTTGAACTATCGGAAAAAATGCTTGGCTATGTCCATATTTAAACGGTGCTTTTTCCAAATGCTTTATACAGCGGTCCAACCAGCGATGGGTCATGTTCATGGAACGCTTTGCATAATTATAATCGCATGGATAAGGTGTACATTCGTCAAATGCCATGATAATATCGGCACCTATGCTACGCTGGATCTCCATGACATTTTCCGGAGTGAACACATGATAACTCCCATCGATATGCGATTTGAACTTTACCCCTTCTTCTTTAATTTTACGGTTTGCAGAAAGCGAATACACCTGATAACCTCCAGAATCGGTCAAAATGTTTCTGTCCCAATTCATAAATTGGTGCAAACCACCGGCCCGTTCCAATATTGGGGTTTGTGGGCGCAAGTATAAATGATAGGTGTTTCCTAAAATAATATCGGGATTGATGTCATTTTTAAGTTCCCGTTGATGGACTCCCTTTACCGTGCCCACAGTGCCTACGGGCATAAAAATTGGAGTTTCTATTATGCCATGGTCTGTTGTTATCGCCCCAGCCCTGGCTTTACTGTTAATATCTTTTGCTATTAATTCAAATTGCATATCCAAAAAATCATCAGTTGGCAAAGATAATTAACTAAAATTGTTATCGATTATTTATTAATTAAAATAAACTTATTAACACTTATTGATCCTACGTCAAAATCAAATCATAATACTTTGTTAAACTGTCTCAAAGTCTTATTTTTGTGCCTTAAAAAATCAATCTTAATTATGGCAAGTACCCAACAATTGGAAAATTTAACAATACAGGTGCGTCGAGACATTTTGCGCATGGTCCATAAAGTAAATTCTGGGCATCCCGGTGGCTCATTGGGTTGTGCAGAGTTTTTGGTTACATTATTTAATGTAGTCATGAATCGAAAACCCGGGTTTAATATGGATGGCATTGATGAAGATATTTTCTTTTTATCCAATGGTCATATCTCTCCGCTTTTCTATAGCGTTTTGGCAAGAGCCGGTTATTTTCCTATTGAAGAACTGGATACATTCCGTTTGATCGATTCCCGTTTGCAAGGTCACCCAGCGACCCATGAAGGTTTACCAGGTGTTAGGGTTGCTTCCGGGTCGCTCGGTCAAGGCATGTCGGTTGCACTTGGTGCGGCACAAACAAAAAAATTGAATAAGGACTCTCATTTGGTCTATAGTTTACATGGCGATGGCGAATTACAGGAAGGTCAAAATTGGGAAGCCATTATGTATGCATCGGCTAAAAAAGTTGACAACATTATAGCAACGATTGATTTAAATGGGCAACAAATTGATGGTGCCACAGAAGACGTATTGCCCATGGGGGATATCAAAGCTAAATTTGAAGCATTTGGCTGGGATGTTGTTGAGATAAACAAAGGGAACAGCATCGTTGCAATTTTAGAAGGAATGTCTGAAGCCAAATCTAAAACTGGACAAGGAAAGCCAGTGTGTGTTTTGTTAAAAACAGTCATGGGACACGGCGTTGACTTTATGATGCATACCCATGCATGGCACGGTAAAGCACCAAATGATGAGCAACTGGCAGTTGGTCTGGCCCAAAACGCAGAAACTTTAGGAGATTATTAAAGCTCGCCCGACAGCTATCGGAACCAACCTTCCCAATTGGAAGGACAGAAAATAATACTTAATATAAATTGAAAAATCAAAAAACTCCTCTCCTTTGGAGAGGTTGGGAGAGGAAAATGAAAACATACACAAATACTGGAAATAAAGATACACGATCAGGTTTTGGAGCTGGTTTGACTGAACTTGGCAGAACCAACCCTAACGTTGTTGCACTTTGTGCAGACCTGGTTGGTTCATTAAAGATGGATCAATTCATTAAAGAAAATCCGGAACGTTTTTTCCAGATCGGCATTGCCGAAGCCAACATGATGGGCATTGCTGCTGGAATGACCATTGGTGGAAAAATTCCCTTTACAGGTACGTTCGCCAATTTTTCAACCGGAAGGGTTTATGACCAGATTCGTCAAAGCGTAGCATATTCCGATAAAAATGTAAAAATTTGTGCATCACATGCTGGACTTACACTCGGAGAAGATGGTGCTACACATCAAATTCTTGAGGATATTGGTCTCATGAAAATGCTACCGGGCATGACCGTTATCAATACATGTGATTATAACCAAACCAAGGCCGCTACCATAGCCATTGCAGACCATCATGGTCCTGTATATTTAAGATTTGGAAGACCTAGTGTTCCAAATTTCACACCAGAAAATCAAACCTTTGAAATTGGTAAAGCCATTCTTCTTACTGAAGGGACCGATGTCACAATTGTCGCTACCGGCCACTTGGTCTGGGAAGCTCTTGAGGCCGCAAAATCATTGGCTGAACAAGGGATTTCTGCTGAAGTGATCAACATTCACACCATTAAACCTTTGGATGACAAAGCTATTTTGGATTCAGTAACCAAAACAAAATGCATTGTAACTGCCGAAGAGCACAACTATCTTGGTGGATTGGGAGAAAGTGTAGCACGGGTTCTTTCACAAAACAAACCCACACCACAGGAGTTTGTGGCTACCAATGACACCTTTGGTGA
>DASWKU010000235.1:0-2304 GCA_036396455.1 Flavobacteriaceae bacterium | reverse complement strand
TATGAATCTTAAAAGCTCAAAAATTACCATATCTGGCAATTTTTGATGAATTATTAAAGTTGCTAAGTTCTTATAAATACTGATGTTTCAATTGTTTTGATTACTATCCGTTCGGCATGCTTCTGCCCAACAGGCACGGCTCTGTTGACGGCTACCGCTACGGCTTCCAGGGGCAGGAGAAGGACGATGAGGTTAAAGGGGAAGGGAATTTTATAAACTTTACTTTTAGAATGTATGATTCTAGGGTGGGGAGGTTCTTTGCGGTGGATCCGTTGGAATGGCAATTTTCTTGGAATTCTCCTTATGCATTCAGTGAGAATCGAGTCATAGAGGGTTTAGAGTATGAGGGTCTGGAACTAACACCTGGCCTTGAAGCAGAGTTTGGTTTATGGCTTAATAATATGCAGTTAGAAATATCTAATGCTAAGACTATGGTAGATGAGGGTTTAAATCATACTAATGGATATATTAATTATAGTGGAAAAATAAGTGAGAAGAATAAGGACAAAGCCCATGATGTACTGGCAACGTTCGGTGCACTACGATTAACTGTAGAAAAGCCATTGCAAATTACTGCCGTGGGCACTCCAATAATTGCAGTAACAACAGTGGGTGTAGTGTATGCAGCCCCAGCTATTGTGGCTGTAATTCCCGAAGCCACTGGGGTTTATATAAGGAATGCCATTGGACATGCAGCCTATGATATATTCAAGCAATCTATTAATAATGGATTTGATTTTGAAAATGTTGATTATGCAGACGCTGCGATTTCAGGAGTTTTTCAAGGAAAGAACAAAACAGCTCAAGCATTTTTTAAATCCTTCGTCGATTTTAAAAATGGTGATATCACTCTTAAAGATTTTGATGATGCTCTCAAAGATTTTGGTCTTACGGTTACAGTAAACAAAGTGTTTAAAAGTATAGGTGCTGATGGTAATAAGGAATTTGCATCTGAAATAGTTATTTCAACTTATAAAGCGAAAACTAAAGGCATGTTAAGGGAATGGCTGGACCTAATAGAAAGGGGTACAAACGGTAGTGTAAATAGCAAAAAAATTAAAGATGAAAGAGAATTAGGGAGTACTGTAAAAGATAATACCAATGTAAGTATTGAGATTCCAAAAATTGACACTTCCAAATCTGAACCGAATGGAAATAACGAATAAAGCTAAAGATTATCTTATATGGATTGGAATTATTGTAATTCTTATTATTTCATATATAAAGTGGCAGGAAAAACAAGCAAATATTAGAGAATTATCAAAAAACAATTTAATTACAATTGGAAAGATAATTGATCATAGAGTAACAGGTTTGTCAGAAAATTTTTATGTTAAGTATGAATATACTATAAATGGGATTACCTACACAAAAGAAGTAAACTATTCTGACAAATTTAGGAACTGTTACTTTGATAGAAAATGCATAGGGAAGAAATTTATAGTATATTATGATAAAAATAATCCTGATAATGCCGTGATTGATTTTGAAAATGAAAAATAACATATTTAAAGCCGTTATGCTAGGTATTGGTTTGATGGCCTTTGAATCCTGTGTTCAGGACATGGAATGTGAAAGATTCAAAGAAGGCACATTCAAAGTTTCTTATGACTCTTTTTCAAATCAAGAATCCAAAATCATAAGAAAAGAGGACATACAAACAGAATTTGATAGTTTAGGGAATAAAACAAATTTATCTGTTAATTGGATTGGTAATTGCAGTTATTATCTTTCATATGTTTCTGGAGATAGAAAATTAGGTAAAAAAGAACTTGAAATATTAAGTAAGCCCGATGCCATGCTTGTTGAGTTCATTAACATTAAAAGTGACACTCTCGAATTTAAAACTATTATACCTTATTTAAATCAAAGATTTGAGAAGTTCGGTAAAATGATTAAAGTAGAGGATTAAAGAGTAACTTACATCCACCTCGATTTTGTGATAAAGCCAAATAAAATTCAAAAAATTATTAGACAGTGGCATTTCATAAGGTTACCCCCCTACCACCAGTTTGTAACTCGTGGTATTTAAGCAAACAAAAGCCATGAGTAATAAGTCATGGCTTTTATATCTATGCGTTAGTAGAAATACAAGTTAACTTAACACCTTGTCGCTGCAAACGAAACGGGGTATTACAAACCAGAATTAGCTGAAGCAAGGTACAGGGCAAACGCATTAAAAAAATACGATCTCACAAGGATTTAAATTCCATATAAATCCTTAAAAAAACCATTTTTATTGTTGTTTTTCATTGTCAATATTTGTATATTATACTGATAATCAGTAACTTATTCATTTTGAAA
>DASWKU010000234.1:0-3077 GCA_036396455.1 Flavobacteriaceae bacterium | reverse complement strand
ACCATTCTTCCGTTTCGCAATCACTTTTAGTCAGCTTTTTTAAAAATACTTTAAGTCCGTCTACATCTACTGTATGTTGCTCAAGTCCCTTGTAGCGCCCAGCGAATCTCTGATGCAATTCCTTCAATGATAATTTGTTATCCACATGGAAGGCTTGGGCGAGTAATTCCTTTTGTTTAGTCAGCAATTCACCAAAACAGTGTTTTAGTTCTCGCATGCAATCCATCAATTTTGTGGAAAAGCCTTCTAATACTGCTTCACCACCATTTTCAAGTTTTTCTATATCGTATCCCAACGCTAAAGGAAGATCGTTAAATAGCAAATGGTCTGGAGATTTAGCTAAACTAAAAGCGTCTCTTACTAATTTTGCTTCAACGGACAAATCTGACGACCTTGTTTTTTGTGTATACTCTTCGAGACTATAAATAAATTTTGCTAGTTGTTTTGCAAAATCCAACACTGTGCGGTTTACAGTGGCTTTTCTTTCATCAAATAGTGCGTGGCTGTATTGGTCGAATATTGATGCTCGTAACCCCTGGATTCGAAATAGTTGCACCGCAAACTCATCAGGACGTTTTACAAATCGTTCCAAAATTTCATCATTCAGGTGTGGTATGTAACGTCTATTTTCATAGACAGCCAATTCATGTTGATATACCAATAGTACTGTGGTGTAGAGTATTGGCAATACACCATCTTTTACACCATATGGCGGACTCCTCAATTCATTAGATAGTTCAATGAATGATTTTGCTGTTTTTTCTGTAGTATCTAGAAAATCCTTGATCCGTTTCCAAACAGGATAAACTGTAGATGTCTTATCTGGCGCGGCGAATTCCCATTGATTATTCTTTAATTTCTTGTGTAGGCCATTCTCCTTTAATATAGCAAGATACATGGCTTTTTCAGGTGGATATTTATCAATGCCTAACTCTGGTTCATTGGGATGGCTTAGCATTGCGCTTAACAGGCGTTTGCGACCTGCAGCTGCTTGAGATGATGGAATATTGCGATTGATCAATTCGTTGTGGAATACCGGAGCCTTGCTATAGGTATCGGTTAATATTTCTGACATGATATGCTGCAAGTCACGCCGAGTATGGACAGTTTGCTTTTCCCCTAGCCAGATCCACTCATTATGTGCTGGATTTTCAATGAGCTGCTGTAATAATTGTTCTTGACGTAAACTAGCTGCTGACAGTCGGTCCTGGAATTCATGCCGTGCCACAGGATCAGAGTTCAATTCCTGGTAATGCGCCTCGACATTTTCCAGACCTTTCACCTCCGCTGTGATTTCCCGGATTTGATTGCTACTTAAACAAATTGCCACCAGATCAAGTGACAAATTGTTCAAGATAGGGGAACTATATAAAGTATCTATATCATCCTGAGCTTGTACAAGATAAAACAAAAGTCGTGGATTTTCACTATTGCATTCCAGCATATCCAAGTGATCCACATCAATAAAATACGGTTCAAAGTAACGCAGGGCGCCATATTTAATGGTATATTTCCTGGCAACAACGGGAAGCATATATTGACGATTGTTTAACTCATCTGCCAGATTAAAACGACCTATTTTATCGAGTTCAGCTTGTAACGCATCATCCAAATCAAAATCACTGCCTTGCCATACACGATATTCATTATTAAATCGTCGATGCGTAATAATCGATTTCCTCTTGAGCATCACCAACGCATCCTTCGCCTCTTTTTTCTTATCAACGCACAATTCCAGTATCTTGCCAGATGCCTTGAATCCTCCTTTGCTTCCAATAATATTAAGAACTCCGATAGATTTTAATAAATGCTCTTCTTTCTCAGTAGCATCACCCAACCTTTCAAGCGCGGTAATGACTTCCGCCCAACGGCGATGTGTGATGTGATCACCCAATATGGAGGGTTGATTTGCGATAAAATAATCATATATATGATGTGGATAAACCCAATCACCGATCACTTTTAATTCTGTAAGTAAACTTTGTAGTCCGTGTTCTTCATGACTACCTAAATAACTAAACAACGTTCTCTCATTCTGCGCCACCTTCTGACATAACATTGGTAATAATAATGCAGTAACAGGATGTAACGGATAACAACTCTTAAATAAATTAACTGCCTCGGCTTCTGTTAAAGCGCCAGGCATCGCATTTTCAGATCGGAATACTTTGACAACACCTTTAATGTAATTGTGAAGTTTTTTATCTTCCGGAGAACTTAATTTATGAGTGAATGCCGCGCCTACAATCCGCAATACTTGTTCAGCCGCTTCCACAAATGGTATGTCTTCAAAACGGCCTTGTATCTTGGTCCATTCATTTTTAAGGTTTTCACCCAATCCTTTCGTATATTGATCAAATGACTGATGCAACATGACGAATAGTAGAAAGTTTACTGAATGGCCTTTCAGGGCATGTTCAGCCAATGCCTGCAGTAAGTAAATATCATTCTTCCCATGATGCCGGGCTTCATATTCCAAGAATTTTCCCAGCTCATCAATAATGATTATAATTCCCTTGCATGACTCACCCTTAGAACGTGTCAATTCCGTTTGTAATCGTTTTACTAAATACATAACTTCCGTCGTAGTCAACAATCGCTTTTTAGTTGCTTTGGCTAATTCATCAACAATAATATTGTTAGGACCTCTTCTCGATTCCCAAAATTTTAAAGCTGACTCATAAAGACTCTGTACCAATCTTTTTGCTAATGGCTCCGGTGACCCAGTAATGAGTATTTTCAGATAACCGGCGCTTTCATTTACTTCATTGCTGTATTTTGCTGCAAGTGCACGATTGTCCTTACGTAAGATACGTCGTGCAGTAATCGCTGCTTCTGTGTTGCCGGTTAATAACTGGGATAAAAACACTGAGAAAGACGACTTGCCAGAACCATAGGGGCCAATTAATGACCAAGCCCTTGGACCTGTAGCTCTGGTAAACGTCTCGGATATTCTCTCTAATGTTCGAATGGCTCTTGAGGTAGGTATATAAGACGATACTATATCGACCGAATCGGTGTCACGTTCAAGGTTAATCGAACGTGTGTAGTAAGTATTAACAGTAACTTTATCATGC
>DASWKU010000233.1:0-2780 GCA_036396455.1 Flavobacteriaceae bacterium | reverse complement strand
CCTATATGCCATTTGTATTAAGTGGTATCCTTCTTGTGTTTAGGAAAAAACATGTTTTAGGATTTCTGTTAACAGCCATGACAATGGCCTTGGAAATAGGAGCCAATCATTTTCAGATGACCTATTATTTAATGCTTTTGGTGATTGTTTTGGGATTGGTTTATTTAATTGATGCCTATAAAAAGAAGCAATTACCCCATTATTTCAAATCGGTTGGATTGCTAATGGCAACTGTTGTTTTATCTATAGGATTAAATGCCACCAATATTATGGCAACCCAGGACTATGTAAAACAAAGTACGCGCGGTAAAAGTGAGCTGACCATTAACCCCGATGGCTCACCCAAAACGATAAGTTCAGGGCTTGATAAAGGCTATATTACAGAGTATAGTTATGGGTTATTGGAGACCTTTAATTTGTTTATTCCAAGATTTATGGGAGGTGGCAGCTATGAGGATGTCGGTAAAGAATCTGCGTCTTATGATTACTTTCTAGGTTTGGGAGCTTCACCCGTTCAAGCATTGGGCCAAACCAAACAAATTCCAACCTATTGGGGAGACCAGCCCATTGTTGAAGCTCCAGCTTATATTGGAGCAGTGGTTTTGTTTTTATTTGTTCTGGCTTTGTTCGTGATTAAGGGGCGCTTAAAATGGTGGCTTGTTGGAGGTGCAATGTTGTCTTTGTTGTTATCTTATGGAAAAAATCTACCATTTCTAACAGACTTCTTTATCGACTATGTTCCGCTATACAATAAGTTTAGGGCGGTGAGTTCCATTCAGGTCATATTGGAACTTTGCATTCCGGTTTTGGCCATTTTGGGATTGGCGCGTTTGTTCAATAGTGAAGAAAAAGAAGAAAACAAGCTAAAAGCTTTAAAATATGCAACCTATATCGCTGGTGGATTGGTTCTTTTATTCTTATTGTTCAAGGGAAGCCTTTTTGATTTTGTTGGTGCCAATGACGGTTATTATAGACAAAATTATGGACAGGATTTTGTTAATGCAGTTATTGAAGATAGAAAAGCCATTTTTACACAAGATGCCTTAAGAACTTTAATTTTGGTGTTGCTTTCAGCAGGAACACTTTTTATGTTTTTAAGGAAAAAATTGTCCAAAACATTGCTTATTGTTGTGATGTCAGGATTGATTCTATTTGATTTGGTAGGCGTCGATAGGAGGTATGTTAACAATGATAACTTTGTGTCTTCCATTCGCGTCAATAAACCCTATCAAGCCAATGCTGCTGACTTAGAGATTTTAAAGGACACGGGCCATTTTAGGGTATTTGACATTTCAACTGAGGGTTCAAGAGCTCCTGCAAAAGCGGCATATTTTCACAATTCCTTGAATGGCTATCATGCTGCCAAATTAAGACGCTTTAATGAATTGTACGATTTTTACATTTCCAGAAACAATATCAATGTATTGAATATGCTCAATACCAAATATATTATTGCCGATGACGATAAAGGCAATGTGTTCCCTTACATTAATGAAGATGCCAACGGAAATGCTTGGTTTGTGGCAGAATTGGAAAAAGTTGAAAGTGCCAATGAAGAAATTAAAGCCATTGATAGTTTGGATACCAAGTTTAAAGCGGTAACAACTTCAGAAATGCTGACCAGCAAAACTTTTGTGGTTGATTCAACCGCCGCAATACAGCTAACAGATTTCAAACCCAACTACCTAAAATATCAATCCAAAAACAACAATGATGGATTTTTGGTATTTTCCGAAATGTATTATGAAAATGGCTGGATTTCGTCGATTGATGGAAAAGAAGTCCCTCACTACAGAGTGGATTATGCCTTACGAGGAATGGAAGTGCCAAAAGGAGAGCATACCATTGAATTCAAGTTTGAACCTAAGGTGATTAAAAAGGGAAGTCACATTGCATTGGCCAGTTCAATTTTACTCGGTCTACTTATTTTGGGAGGATTATTTTACGAGTTTAAAAAGAAATAATTGCCTGTAAAAGTTTTAATAATAACCTATTATTGGCCACCAGCTGGAGGCCCAGGGGTACAGCGTTGGTTAAAATTTGTAAAGTATCTTCCAGAATACAATATCGAGCCCATAGTATATTGCCCAGAAAATCCAAATTATCCAATAATTGATAATTTTTTGGAGCAGGAAGTTTCAAAAGATGTTACTGTTTTAAAGCAACCAATCAAAGAGCCTTATAAGTTTGCAAATTTGCTTTCAAAAAAGAGCTCCAAAACCATAAGTTCCGGAGTTATTCCAAAGCAAAACAAGCAATCATTCATTGAAAAGCTGATGCTTTATATTAGGGGAAACCGTTTTATTCCTGATGCCCGAAAACATTGGGTAAAACCTTCAGTTAAATTCCTTTTAGAATACATTGAAAAGCACCAAATAGAAACCATTATTACTACAGGACCACCACACAGTCTGCATTTGATTGGATTAAGCTTGAAACAACAACTAGGAGTGAAGTGGCTTGCCGATTTTAGGGACCCTTGGACTACCATTGGCTATCACAAACAATTGAAACTCACGATAGCATCCCAAAAAAAGCACTTTCGTTTGGAACAAAAAGTCTTGAATTTCGCTGACCAAATTATTGTGACCAGTGAAACTACAAGGAACGAATTTCAATTTAAGACCGATAAACCCATAGAAGTCATTACCAATGGATATGACAATCATAGTTTTGAGAGACCAGAAAAAGATTCAAAGTTTACCATGGCCCACATTGGTTCTTTATTATCGGAACGTAACCCCAAAGCGTTGTGGAAAGCCCTTCAAGAATTGGTTGAG
>DASWKU010000232.1:0-2437 GCA_036396455.1 Flavobacteriaceae bacterium | reverse complement strand
TGAAAATGTAAATATTAGTGTCACCGATTTTCCCGCGATTAAGGAATTGGTGCTTTCGAAGAAGGTAGATATGGTTGTTGTGGGACCCGAAGATCCCTTGGTATTGGGTATCCATGATTATTTTTTGGATGATAATGAACTTAAACACATATCGGTAATTGGGCCACAAAAAGCGGCGGCCACTTTGGAAGGGAGTAAGGAATTCGCCAAGGAATTTTTATTCAGGCATCATATTCCTACAGCAGCTTACCAAAGTTTTGATGCAAGCAATGTAGAAGAGGGTTATCAATTTTTGGAAACATTGAATCCGCCTTATGTTTTAAAGGCTGACGGATTGGCTGCGGGCAAGGGCGTTGTGATCTTGAATGATTTAGAAGAAGCCAAAACGGAACTGAAAAGCATGCTTTTGGATGCCAAATTTGGTAATGCAAGTTCAAAAGTGGTGATTGAGGAATTCTTGGACGGTATTGAATTGAGCTGTTTTGTATTGACCGATGGGAAAAACTATAAAATTCTCCCAACCGCCAAAGATTATAAACGCATTGGTGAAGGCGACACAGGCTTAAATACTGGTGGAATGGGAGCAGTCTCACCTGTGCCTTTCGCAACGGAAGAATTTCTCAATAAAATTGAAGAACGCATTGTAAAACCAACAATAAAAGGGCTTCAAGAAGATAATTTACCGTACAAAGGCTTTATTTTTATTGGGCTGATAAAAGTGGGCAATGACCCCAAAGTGATTGAATACAATGTACGCATGGGAGATCCTGAAACGGAAGTGGTCTTGCCAAGACTTAAGAACGATTTGGTTGAAATATTTCAATCAATTGCCAACCAAACCTTGGACAAAATAGATTTGGAAATTGATGAACGGGCCGCAACTACCGTGATGCTGGTTTCCGGTGGGTATCCTGAATCTTACGAGAAAGGAAAAGAAATTACAGGTCTTGAAAAAATCAAGGATTCCATACCATTTCATGCCGGGGCGACAATAAAGGATGGGAAGATTGTGACATCCGGGGGGCGCGTTATGGCGATGACTTCTTATGGAAAGACCTACCAAGAGGCCATAAAAAAATCTTATCAAAACATCAAACTGATTCATTTTGATAAGATGTATTACCGTAAGGATATTGGTTTTGATTTATAAGTAGGAATGGGAGGAAATACTTTTGTCTTCCTCACCACTGTCATCAAATTTCTTTAACTGAAGCATCCAATACACAAAGGCTATCAAACCCGTTGCAAGAAATAACCATGAGACTACATTGGAGCCCAACCAACTGTTAAGCTCTAGTGCTCTTAAGGCATCAAATGGTGCAAATAATATATCAACAAATAAATCTTGAATGTTGTAAAAAAAGTCTTTCATTATTTTAAATTTTAAAACCCATTGTGAGTTTAAAGCGTATAATCCTATATTTACAATGCAAAATTACATTTTTTCATCTTACATTTAGCAAATAACGAAAAGAATATTCAAATTCTATAAATGATATCCAGTTTTTTTAACAAGGCCAAACCCGTTCATTTGGTAATTGTATGTTTAATACTATTATTGGTTTTTATAACTGCTAAATATTACAATATTAATAAACCTTTTGCTTTAAATGTTTTGATAAAGCAAACAAGTCTATTGGCTGTGTGTTTGTCTTCGGTATTTGTTTTGGATTTTTTAGTGAGCAGAAACAACCTTACCAAAAAGAACAGTTATAAAATATTGATCTTTGGTTTATTTGTTGCCCTTTTGCCCGAGACCATTTTAAATTCCAAGCTTTTATTGGCTAACTTTTTTATTTTGCTGGCATTACGGCGCATTCTTAGTTTAAGGTCTAACAAAGACATCAAAAAAAAGCTTTTTGATGCCTCATTTTGGATATGTATAGCGACGCTTTTTTATTTCTGGTCCATCCTTTTTTATGTTTTAATTATCGCGGCACTTATTCTTTACAGTATTGTCGATATAAAAAATTGGATTGTCCCATTTATAGGAGCTTTAACCGTAGTCATTATTGGCGTTTCTTATATGATCATAATGGATTACAATATTCTTGACTATTCAAACAATCTAATATCTTTTAGCTTCGATTTCAGCTCCTTAAATTCTAAAAGAATAGTGGTTTCAGCCACAATTATCTTATCGTATGGTGTTTGGTCTTTGCTCTACTTTGTAAGGCACTTAAAGGCTAAATCCAAAAAATCAAGACCATCTTTTCTTCTCATTATTTTTGCAGTAGCGATAGGGCTTTTAATTATAGCCGTGTCCCCCAATAAAAATGGGAGCGAATTTCTTTTCTTATTTGCGCCTTTATCAATTATTGTTACCAATTATTTAGAGACCATTTCTGAAAAATGGTTTAAGGAAGTTCTGCTTTTAGGGCTTATTGTAACTCCAATACTTATTTTATTGTTGTAGTTTTTCGCCAAAGGCCAAATC
>DASWKU010000231.1:0-2691 GCA_036396455.1 Flavobacteriaceae bacterium | reverse complement strand
AGGATCAAAGCTGTTCTATATAGTAGTGTTGTTTTCATTGTTGTTTTTGTTTAATTGTTTTACTTCTTCTATTTGTTTTAATACGTTTTGTAATACATCTATTCTATTTTGAAAATTTGAAATCATGGCATAAATCACACGTTTGTCGTCACCACTTTCGGTCAAGTCAATTTTTAGGCTTTCATATTCTTTTTCTAAAATATTGACTTGATTAAGGGCATCGTTTATAATGGTTTCGGTTTTTGGGGAACGCTCATTATTGAGGGTTGCTATTTCCTGAATTATTGCCGTTGTAAAAAACGCTTGGGTTTCTGACAATTCTGGAGAGATGCTCGCCAAGTCGTTGGCTTCAGATTTTTGCCGAATTACCGTTAATATACTTACACACAATATTACTGAAGCTGCAACCGCCATTAACGGTTTCCAGAAACTGGTTTTTGCATGATTTAACTTGACAACTTTTGTTTCACCACCTTTTAGTTTGGACAGAAACCGAAGTTCATGACCATCCTTGGGATTTTCAACATCAAACTCATGTTTTAAGTTTTTAAAGAGTACATATAAATTATCTTTTTCCATAATTTTAAATATGGGCCAAAGGCTCCAGTTTTTGTCTTAAACTATCTTTGGCACGGGATATCATCGTTCTGCAATTAGCGTAAGAGATGTTCATAATGTCACAAATTTCTTCATAATCGTAACCTTCAATCAAATGTAAGGTCAATCCAATTTGGTAGTTGTCCTTGAGCAACTTCATGGCTTCGATAATTTGAATAGCCTTTAGGTTTGTAAACTCATAATCCTCTTCAATACCAGAATGGTCTTCAACTTTATACAGCCTGTCATCCAAAGGGACGTCGTTGTATTTATGATTCTTTTTGTAATTATAAATACTGTTATTTATCACGATGCGTTTTAACCAGGCTCCAAAGGTTGAAATATCCTTTAAGCCATCCAGCTTTGTAAACGCGGTCAAAAATGAATCTTGCATCACATCTTCTGCTTCATAACTGTTCTTTAAGATTCTAAAAGCAGTATTGTACATCGCTTTGTAATACCGATTATAGACCTCCATTTGCGCCTGCTGGTCATTGCGTTTACATAGCTCGATTAACTGCTCTATATTTTGATTGGTTAGGTTCAAAAAACAAATGCTTTAGTATAAAGATGGAACACTTTTAAAAGTGTTACACTTTGGTTGAAAAAAGTTTTAAG
Source organism: Flavobacteriaceae bacterium (assembly GCA_036396455.1). Lineage (GTDB taxonomy): Bacteria > Bacteroidota > Bacteroidia > Flavobacteriales > Flavobacteriaceae > Geojedonia. The sequence goes on along the minus strand of DASWKU010000231.1, from coordinate 1,476 downwards.
ATATGAATCTTTTAATGGCATAACTATTGAAAACATATAAAGGTAAATAACTTTATTGATTTTATAAACAACTGAAAATCAATTAAAAGAAATTAAAGTATAATAATTAATGATAAATAATTCTGTAATTTTGATGACAGAATGACCTAAATATATCTATGGCAAAATCTAATTTTATAAGTCTTGACAGTTTGTCATTTAAGGACTTTGATGAAAATTCAGAGTTGATTCCCTTAATGACACCTGAAGACGAAGCAGAAATAAACAACGAAATTCTTCCGGAATCGCTTCCAATTTTACCGTTGAGGAACACGGTATTGTTTCCCGGCGTTGTAATACCAATTACGGCAGGTAGGGATAAATCCATACGGCTTATCAATGACGCCAATAAAGGCAACAAGGTCATTGGGGTGGTGTCACAAAAAGATGAAAATATTGAAGATCCCGTTGCAAAGGACATTTTTAACAAAGGAACGGTTGCCCGGATTCTGAAAGTATTAAAAATGCCCGATGGCAACACAACCATTATCATTCAAGGTAAAAGACGCTTTGAAATTAATAAGGTGGTTACGGAGGAACCTTACATTACGGCCACTGTAAAAGATATTGCCGAGGCAACACCTGCCAAAGACAATCAGGAATTTACAGCCATAATTGACTCCATAAAGGACTTGGCACTTCAAATTATCAAGGAGAGCCCAAACATACCTACTGAAGCATCATTTGCCATAAAAAATATTGAGAGCAATTCATTCTTGATCAATTTTGTGTCATCAAACATGAATCTTTCCGTTGATGAAAAACAAAAGCTTCTTGAAATCAATGATTTAAGGGAACGGGCTTTGGCAACTTTAAAATACATGAATACTGAGTTTCAAAAATTGGAACTGAAAAACGATATTCAGTCCAAGGTACAAAGTGACATGAGCCAACAACAACGTGAATATTTCTTGCACCAACAAATGAAGACCATTCAGGAGGAACTTGGTGGTGTTTCTTATGATGAGGAAATTGAGGACATGAAATTACAGGCGGATAAAAAACTTTGGGATGATAAGGTGGCCGATCATTTTGATAAAGAAATAGCAAAACTGCAAAGGATGAATCCCCAAGTTGCCGAATACTCCATTCAGCGCAATTATTTGGATCTGTTTTTGGATTTGCCTTGGAATGAATATAGCAATGATAAATTAGATTTAAAACGGGCCAAACGCATATTGGATAGAGACCATTATGGTTTGGACGATGTCAAACGAAGAATTATAGAATATCTGGCGGTCTTAAAACTTCGCAATGATATGAAATCACCTATTCTTTGTTTTTATGGACCTCCTGGAGTTGGTAAAACCTCTTTGGGAAAATCCATAGCAGAAGTCTTGGGCAGGGAATATGTAAGAATGTCTTTGGGTGGTTTACGGGACGAAGCCGAAATACGAGGCCATAGAAAAACATATATTGGTGCGATGCCCGGACGAA
>DASWKU010000230.1:0-10789 GCA_036396455.1 Flavobacteriaceae bacterium | reverse complement strand
TAAAAGTGAATCCAATCTTGCCCTAATTTTATTATAAATGATGATGACTATATTTTCGGCGGTTGGGTTCAAGTTTTTAAATTCCTCAACCTCAATATTCAAATTTTTATGGTCAAAGGCATCTTCAACTTCTTCTCTGATGATGTCTTTTAACACCTTCATATCCATAACAAACCCTGTTTGCTTATTTATCTTTCCAGTGACACTAACGATCAATTCATAATTATGACCATGAAAATTAGGGTTACTGCACTTACCAAAAACTTGGGCGTTTTTTTCATCGCTCCATTCCTTTCGGTACAGTCGGTGTGCAGCATTAAAATGTGCTTTTCTGCTTACGGTAACAATCATTTTACAATATTTATGTGGTGGTAGAATTTATCAAAAATAATTTTAAACCAAACCGTATAGTGCTCCGGGTGTATCACCAAATCTTTTTTGACCTCATCCAGGGACATCCATTTCCAATCGGCCACTTCATCTTTATTGATATTTGGAACCTCATTATAATAGCCAACCATGACATGGTCATATTCATGCTCGGTCAAACCGTTATCAAAAGGTACTTTATAAATAAAGGATGTTGTTTCCAGTAACTCAGTAACAAACCCCATTTCTTCCTTAAGGCGTCGTTTTCCAGCCTCAATATTGGTTTCTCCTTCACGCTGATGACTGCAACAGGTATTGGTCCAAAGTCCAGGGGAATGATATTTTTGCAATGCTCTTTGTTGTAGCATAAGTTCGTTTTTATCATTAAAGATAAAGACCGAAAAAGCTCTGTGCAACACTGCTTTTTGATGGGCTTCCATTTTCGGCATGACACCAATTTGCTTGTCATTTTCATCAACTAAAATCACCTGTTCTTCCTTCATAATGTAAAAATACCAACTAAAATATTAATATTATCATTCTTCAATATAAAATCTAAAAACGAAATTCTGAATTCTTAAATTATAAAGTATCTTTGCAAACTATTTGAAGATGGTATGAATTTTAAAGACGAAATCAATAGGCGTCGAACTTTTGGCATTATCTCACATCCGGATGCCGGAAAGACAACCCTAACTGAAAAATTGTTGCTTTTTGGGGGTGCCATACAAGAAGCCGGTGCCGTAAAAAGCAATAAAATCAAAAAAGGGGCGACGAGCGACTTTATGGAAATAGAGCGTCAACGGGGCATTTCGGTGGCAACCTCGGTTTTGGCATTTGAATATAATGGCATAAAAATCAACATTCTGGACACTCCCGGTCATAAGGATTTTGCCGAAGATACGTTTAGGACCTTAACAGCAGTGGACAGCGTTATTGTAGTGATAGATGTTGCCAAAGGTGTTGAGGAACAGACTGAAAAATTGGTTGAAGTTTGTCGCATGCGAAACATTCCAATGATTGTCTTTATCAACAAATTGGACAGAGAAGGTAAAGATGCTTTTGATTTATTGGATGAAATAGAAAAAAAACTGGGATTGCATGTTGTACCATTAAGCTTCCCCATTGGTATAGGATATGATTTTAAAGGTATTTACAATCTCTGGGAAAAGAACATCAATTTATTCAGTGGTGATAGTAGAAAAAATATTGAGGAAACCATTGAAATTTCTGATTTAGAATCTAAAGAACTTAACCGACTGATAGGCGAAAAGGCAGCAATTACACTTAGAAGCGACATTGAGTTAGTTTCAGGCATTTATCCCAAATTCCATAAAGAAGATTATTTAAATGGCTCTCAACAACCAGTATTTTTTGGTTCTGCCCTTAACAATTTTGGTGTGCGTGAGTTGTTGGATTGTTTTATTGAAATTGCTCCGAAACCACGTCCAAAGCAAAGCGAGGAACGTTTGGTAAATCCTGAAGAGAAACATTTTTCTGGTTTTGTTTTTAAAATCCATGCCAATATGGACCCCAACCATAGAGACCGTTTGGCATTCGTAAAAATTGTATCTGGAACTTTTAAAAGAAATACGGCCTATCTTCATGTCAGACATGGAAAAAATTTAAAGTTCTCAAGCCCCAATGCCTTTTTTGCAGAAAAAAAAGAGATTGTTGACATTTCGTATCCTGGAGATATTGTTGGTTTACATGATACTGGTAATTTTAAGATTGGGGATACCTTAACCGAAGGTGAAGTCATCAATTATAAGGGAATACCCAGTTTTTCTCCAGAACATTTTAGGTACATCAACAATGCCGATCCATTAAAATCGAAACAGCTCTTTAAAGGTATTGATCAATTGATGGATGAAGGTGTGGCCCAATTATTTACTCTTGAACTTAACGGACGAAAAGTGATCGGTACCGTTGGAGCATTGCAATATGAGGTCATTCAGTATCGATTGGAACATGAATATGGCGCAAAGTGCACTTATGAAAACTTAAACGTTCATAAAGCCTGTTGGATAGAACCATCCGATCCAAAAAATGAAGAATTCAAAGATTTTTTAAGAGTAAAACAGCGCTTTTTGGCAAAAGACAAGCACCATCAACTAGTGTTTTTGGCAGATTCGGCATTTTCACTGCAAATGGCCCAACAAAAATATCCAAGTATTACCTTTCATTTTACTTCAGAATTTAAGTAAAGTAAATGCAGTTCATCGAAAATTTACGAAAAAACTTGTTTTTAATCGAATATTTTATACATTTAATCGATTATTATTAATTAACTTCCTTTGAGTTAGCTAATTTTAGTTTAGTATCATAACCCCTAAATGATCTACTTATGGAAACCAATGCTACGTTTTTCAGTAACAATGAAATTACTGTAACTTTCGAACCTTGTGTATGTGTCCATGCCGAGCGTTGTGCCAAAGAACTTTCAGAAGTTTTTAGAAATTCCGTGATTCCTTGGATCGACCTTGATGGTGCCTCTACACAGCAAATCATTAAACAAATTAGAAAGTGTCCTTCAGGAGCTTTAAAGTATTATCGCAACAAAGAAAAAGAAGTTGCTTGACAGATAAAAAAATGCCTTTGATTTATAAATCAAAGGCATTTTTTTATGCTTGTCCAGTTGGCCCAAAATTTAACGGAATTGGTGGCTGTTCATAATCCTTGATTTCTCCATGGGCATTTTCAAATCGTTTCACATTTTCTCCCAAAGCCTTTAACAATCGTTTGGCGTGCTGTGGGGTTAAAATGATTCTGGACTTTACTTTACTTTTTGGAATACCGGGCATAATACTGACAAAATCAACTACAAATTCTGAAACCGAATGATTGATTATGGCCAAGTTGGAATAAATTCCTTCAGCCACTTTTTCATCCAATTCAATATTGATCTGTCCTTGTTTGTTTTTGTTTTTATCTTCTGCCATGGCTTTGTGTTTAATATTCTGAGACTACCTAGACAATACTAAAAAAGTCCAGTGCAAACTCGAATTGGGCTTCATTTTGTCCTTAACTTATGAAGCCCAATTCTCATTTAGTTATAATTCATCTCTTGTTTGGCTTTCATCATTTCATCAAATTCCTCTTTGGAGCCTACAATAATATTATCATATTGTCGCACTCCCGTTCCAGCTGGAATTCTGTGACCTACAATTACATTTTCTTTAAGACCTTCCAGATCATCAACTTTACCACTTACGGCTGCTTCATTAAGAACTTTTGTGGTTTCTTGGAACGATGCTGCAGATATAAATGATTTAGTTTGTAAGGACGCTCTAGTAATCCCTTGAAGAATTGGAGTTGCAGTGGCTGGATTTGCATCTCTAGCCTCAACCAATTTTTTATCTTCTCTGCGCAAAATCGAATTCTCATCCCGAAGTTCGCGCATGGTAATGATTTGTCCTGGTTTAAGACTTACAGAGTCTCCAGCGTCTTCAACTACTTTCATTCCGAAAATTTTATCATTTTCTTCAATGAAATCAGATTTATGGACCAACTGATCTTCTAAAAATATAGTGTCTCCGGAATCAATGATCTGTACCTTTCGCATCATCTGTCTAACGACAACCTCAAAGTGTTTATCATTAATTTTCACACCTTGCAAACGATACACTTCCTGAACCTCGTTCACTAAGTATTGTTGTACAGCAGATGGGCCTTTAATGTTAAGGATATCATCAGGAGTTACGGAACCATCTGATAAAGGCATACCTGCTTTAACATAATCATTTTCCTGAACAAGAATTTGATTGGATAATTTGACCAAGTATTTTTTAACCTCTCCCAATTTGGATTCAATGATAATCTCACGATTGCCCCTTTTGATTTTACCAAAGGATACAACTCCATCTATTTCACTAACAACTGCAGGATTGGAAGGGTTACGTGCTTCGAACAACTCGGTAACACGTGGCAAACCTCCAGTAATATCTCCTGTTTTGGCAGATTTACGTGGTATTTTAACCAAAATTTTGCCGATATTGATTTTTTCACCATCATCAATCATTAAATGCGCACCAACCGGTAGATTGTATGAACGCATTGTATTTCCTTTCGAATCGTCAATATGTAGCGTAGGAATCAATCTCTTGTTTCTTGATTCAGAAATTACTTTTTCCTGGAATCCAGTTTGTTCATCAATTTCTACTTGATAGGTGATTCCTTGCTCAATATTCTCATATTTTACTTTACCAGCAAATTCTGAAATGATAACACCATTATAGGGATCCCAAGTACAAATAACATCATTACGTTTTACCTTTTGACCACTTTTAACATTGATAAACGATCCATAAGGAATGTTATTGGTGCTCAACGTAATCCCTGTTTTTTCATCCACAAGTTTTAATTCAGATGTTCTTGAAATAACAACTTGGGTTTTATTGCCCTCATTATCAATACTTTCAACAGTTTTTAGGTCTTCAATTTCTGCAATTCCATCAAATTTAACCGTCAATTTGTTTTCTTCCGAAATGTTGCCCGCAATACCACCTACGTGGAAGGTACGCAATGTTAACTGTGTACCAGGCTCTCCAATGGACTGTGCTGCTACAACTCCTACGGCTTCACCTCGTTGAACCATTTTACCTGTTGCCAAATTACGACCATAACATTTTGAACAGATGCCTTGTTTAGCTTCACAGGTCAATGCTGAACGTACTTCAATGGTTTCAATTGGAGAATCTTGAATACGTTTTGCGATTGAATCATTAATGTGTTCGCCCGATCTTACAAGAAGTTCTTCAGTCAATGGATTGTAAACATCGTTTAAAGATGTACGGCCAACAATTCTGTCTTCTAGGGTTTCGATAATCTCTTCGTTTTTCTTCAATGCCGAGACTTCAATTCCTCTTAAAGTTCCACAGTCTTCACTATAAATGATCACATCTTGGGAAACGTCCACCAAACGACGGGTCAAATACCCTGCATCGGCCGTTTTAAGTGCCGTATCGGCAAGACCTTTACGTGCACCGTGTGTCGAGATAAAATACTCCAAAATGGAAAGTCCCTCCTTAAAGTTGGAAAGAATTGGGTTTTCAATAATCTCTCCACCGCCTGCATTCGATTTTTTAGGCTTAGCCATCAAACCACGCATTCCTGTAAGCTGGCGGATCTGTTCTTTAGAACCACGAGCCCCAGAATCAAGCATCATATATACAGAATTAAATCCTTGTTGATCTTCACGAATACGCTTCATGGATAACTCGGTCAGTTCCGCATTGGTTGAAGTCCAAATATCAATAACTTGGTTATAACGCTCGTTATTGGTAATAAGACCCATATTATAGTTTGCCATAATACCATCAACCTGCCTATTGGCAGCATCAATCATGGATTGCTTTTCTGGTGGAATAATGATATCACCTAAACTAAATGACAGACCTCCTTGAAATGCAAACTTATATCCCAATGTTTTAATCTCATCAAGGAATATTGCCGTTTCAGGAACACTGGTCACTTTTAAAATATTACCAATAATATCCCTTAACGACTTTTTGGTCAGAACTTGGTTTATGTAACCGGCAGCTTCAGGCACTTTTTCATTAAAAAGCACACGACCTACAGTAGTTTCAATGATTTGGGTTGTCAAATCACCGTTCTCATTGAAATCCTTGGTTCTTACTTTAATTGTGGCATTCAATTCCACCTTTTTCTCATTATAAGCTATGGTCACTTCTTCTGGAGAATAGAATGTCAACCCTTCACCTTTAACTTTGACTTCATCGGTAGATACACGTTGTTTGGTCATATAATAAAGACCAAGCACCATATCTTGAGAAGGCACCGTTACAGGAGAACCGTTAGCAGGATTCAAAATATTGTGTGAAGCCAGCATTAACAATTGGGCTTCTAAAATAGCTTCAGGACCTAAAGGTAAATGCACCGCCATTTGGTCACCATCAAAATCGGCATTGAACGCAGTACATACCAAAGGATGCAATTGGATTGCTTTTCCTTCAATCAATTTAGGTTGGAAGGCTTGAATACCTAATCTGTGAAGTGTTGGAGCACGATTTAAAAGCACGGGATGTCCTTTTAAAACATTCTCTAAAATATCCCAAACCACAGGTTCTTTTCTATCTATAATTTTCTTTGCAGATTTTACAGTTTTCACAATACCTCTTTCAATCAACTTCCTGATGATGAAAGGTTTGTAAAGTTCCGCTGCCATATTTTTTGGCAATCCACATTCAAATAATTTTAATTCTGGTCCAACGACAATTACCGAACGTGCTGAATAATCCACACGTTTGCCCAATAAGTTTTGACGGAAACGTCCTTGTTTTCCTTTTAACGAATCTGATAATGATTTTAATGGTCTATTGGAATCTGTTTTAACCGCAGATGCCTTACGTGTATTGTCGAACAATGAATCCACAGATTCCTGCAACATACGTTTTTCATTACGCAAAATCACTTCAGGGGCTTTAATCTCAACTAGTCGCTTCAAACGATTGTTACGAATGATGACACGACGGTATAGATCATTTAAATCTGAAGTTGCAAAACGACCACCATCCAAAGGCACCAATGGGCGCAACTCTGGTGGAATAATTGGAATGGCCTTCATGATCATCCATTCCGGTTTATTCTCACGATTGGCATAAGAATCCCTGAACGCTTCAACAACTTGAAGGCGTTTTAAGGCTTCGGTCTTACGTTGTTTTGAAGTCTCGGTATTTGCTTTGTGACGTAAATCATAAGATAATTCATTCAAATCAATTCTTGCAAGCAAATCAATCAAGCATTCAGCTCCCATTTTTGCAATGAACTTATTTGGATCATGATCATCCAAATATTGGTTTTCCTGTGGAAGAGATTCCAGAATGTTCAAATACTCTTCTTCTGTTAAGAAATCCAATTTTTCCAAAGATTCCCCATCGGCATTTTTGGCATTACCGGGTTGAATGACTACATAACGTTCGTAATAGATAATCATATCCAAACGTTTGGACGGAAGCCCCAATAAATAGCCTATTTTGTTTGGCAACGAACGGAAATACCAAATATGGGCCACAGGAACAACAAGATTGATGTGCCCGACCCTATCTCTACGTACTTTCTTTTCGGTTACTTCTACCCCACAACGGTCACAAACAATTCCTTTGTAACGAATTCTTTTATATTTACCGCAAGCACATTCAAAATCCTTTACAGGACCAAAAATACGCTCACAAAATAAACCATCACGTTCAGGTTTATGAGTTCGATAATTGATTGTTTCAGGTTTTAAAACTTCACCACGGGATGCTGCCAAAACAGATTCTGGTGAGGCTAAACCAATAGAAATTTTGTTAAATTTCTGAATAGTATTTTTATTATCTTGTCTTCTTGCCATAATATATGGTGCTATCGAATTATTTTGTAAACTTTATATTATTCCTCTAATCTTATATCCAATCCCAATCCTTTCAACTCGTGCATAAGTACATTGAAAGATTCAGGTAATCCTGGTTCTGGCATTGGCTCTCCCTTAACAATCGCTTCATAAGTTTTAGCTCTACCGATCACATCATCAGATTTTACCGTTAAGATTTCACGTAAGGTTGCAGAAGCTCCATAAGCTTCAAGTGCCCAAACCTCCATCTCACCAAAACGTTGTCCACCAAACTGTGCTTTACCACCCAATGGTTGCTGTGTAATCAATGAGTAAGGACCAATTGAACGCGAGTGCATCTTATCATCAACCATGTGTCCTAATTTCAACATATAAATGACACCAACAGTTGCTGGTTGGTCAAAACGATCTCCAGTACCGCCATCATATAAATACGTATGTCCAAAACGTGGTATTCCAGCTTCATCAGTCAATGCATTGATCTGATCCAATGTGGCACCATCAAAAATTGGCGTTGCAAATGTGCGTCCTAATTTTTGACCAGCCCAACCTAAAACAGTTTCATAGATTTGACCAATGTTCATACGTGAAGGTACCCCAAGTGGATTCAAGACGATATCCACAGGTGTTCCATCTTCCAAGAACGGCATATCTTCTTCACGAACAATACGAGCGACTATACCCTTGTTACCATGACGTCCAGCCATTTTATCGCCAACTTTGAGTTTACGCTTTTTGGCGATATAAACTTTTGCAAGTTTGATGATTCCTGCTGGCAATTCATCACCAACAGAAATGGTAAACTTCTCACGACGCAATGATCCTTGTAAATCGTTTTCCTTGATTTTATAGTTGTGGATCAAATCGGCAATCAGGCTATTGGCATGATCATCTGTGGTCCATGTTCCAGATGTTAAATGCGTATAATCATCAACAGCATTTAACATTTTAAGGGTGTATTTTTTCCCTTTTGGAATAATTTCTTCTCCAAGATCATTGTAAATTCCCTGAGCCGTTTTTCCGTTTACGATATTGAACAATTTTTCGATCAAAATTTCTTTTAAGTCATCAAATTTTCTATAGTAAATACTTTCTAAAGTATCGATATCTTCTTTATCTTTAGCTCGTTTACGTTTGTCCTTTATTGCTCTTGAGAACAATTTTTTATCGATAACCACACCATGTAATGAAGGCGATGCTTTTAAAGAAGCATCCTTGACATCTCCAGCTTTATCACCAAAAATTGCTCTTAATAATTTTTCCTCAGGTGTAGGGTCACTTTCACCTTTTGGTGTAATCTTTCCAATTAAAATATCGCCTGGTTTAATTTCGGCACCGATTCGAATCATACCATTTTCATCAAGGTCTTTGGTGGCCTCTTCAGAAACGTTAGGAATATCATTGGTAAGTTCTTCATTGCCCAATTTCGTGTCACGAACCTCCAACGAATATTCATCGATATGGATGGATGTGAAAATATCATCGCGAACCACCTTTTCTGAAATCACTATGGCATCTTCAAAGTTGTATCCTTTCCAAGGCATGAATGCTACCTTCAAATTTCTTCCTAAAGCCAATTCGCCATTTTCTGTGGCATAGCCTTCACAAAGTACTTGCCCTTTGGTCACCTTATCGCCTTTTACAACAATTGGTTTTAAGTTGATGGAAGTCCCTTGGTTCGTTTTTCTGAACTTAACCAATGGATAGGTTTTGGTATCACTATCAAAACTTACCATGGCTTCGTCTTCGGAACGCACATATTTTATAACAATTTCGTTGGCATCTACATATTCAACAACCCCATCCCCTTCGGCATTTATCAATACTCTGGAATCTGAAGCCACTTGTCGCTCTAAACCGGTTCCAACAATTGGAACTTGAGGGCATAGCAACGGTACAGCTTGCCGCATCATATTGGACCCCATCAAGGCACGGTTGGCATCGTCATGCTCCAAGAAAGGAATCAAAGATGCTGAAATTGAAGCTACTTGATTAGGAGCCACATCAGTAAAATTGGCACTTAATGGATCGATCACAGGAAAATCCCCTTCTTGACGTGCAATAATTTTTTCGTCAATGATTTTCCCAACTTCATCCACTTTAATGTTGGCCTGGGCGATCAACATATCTTCTTCCTCTTCAGCACTCAGGTAAATCGGGGCTCCTTTAATATCGACAATACCTTTTTCTATCTTTCTATATGGGGTTTCAATGAATCCCATTCCATTTACTTTTGCGAAAACCGATAAGGATGAAATCAAGCCAATGTTTGGTCCCTCTGGTGTTTCAATTGGGCATAAACGTCCGTAATGTGTATAGTGAACGTCACGTACTTCGAAACCGGCTCTTTCACGTGAAAGACCACCCGGTCCTAAAGCTGACAAACGTCGTTTATGTGTAATCTCCGCCAATGGATTTGTTTGATCCATAAATTGAGATAACTGATTGGTACCAAAAAACGAATTGATTACCGATGATAATGTCTTGGCATTGATCAAATCGATTGGTGTAAACACCTCATTATCACGAACGTTCATACGTTCTCTAATGGTACGGGCCATACGGGCCAAACCAACACCAAATTGAGACGATAATTGCTCACCAACTGTACGCACACGACGGTTAGATAAGTGGTCGATGTCATCAATTTCAGCCTTTGAGTTGATCAACTCAATTAAATATTTTATAATGGTAATGATATCTTCTTTGGTCAGCACTTGCTTATCCATACCAATATCAAGACCTAATTTTTTGTTCATTCTATAACGACCTACTTCACCCAAAGAGTAACGTTGGTCAGAAAAGAACAATTTGTCGATAATGCCACGCGCAGTTTCTTCATCTGGCGGTTCAGCATTACGTAACTGACGATAAATATGTTCTACCGCTTCTTTTTCGGAGTTTGTTGGGTCCTTTTGAAGTGTATTATGGATTATGGCATAATCGCCTAGTTGTGCATTCTCTTTATGTAAAAGAATGGTTTTAACTTCAGCCTCAAGAATTTCCTCTATGTTGTCTTTGTCTATAACTGTGTCACGGTCAAGAACGATCTCATTTCGTTCGATA
>DASWKU010000229.1:0-5894 GCA_036396455.1 Flavobacteriaceae bacterium | reverse complement strand
TTATCATAGATAGATTTTTAGATTAATGAATTGAAATTCAACCCTTTAATTTACTAAAAATCTATCTTTTTTACTAATAAAACATGACTAAATATTAATCGAACTCAGGTTAATAGTGATTTACTCGCCCCTATTTATTTTATTAATTCGGAGCTCATGAATCGTTGATTTGACTCTCGTATGGCAAAAATGTGGTGATTTGTTGGGTTTTAACCCTATGTTGTACCCAGACTGGGTCATTTTTTTGCACATTTTATTTTGATAGTATTGGTATGGATTATAACCAATATGCCATTAAGCCCTATTGAAAATGGACTAAATTTTATGATTGATTAAAGAAAAACCAACGACCCAGTGTGGGTATACACTGGGTCTATTTTGCGGTAAAAATGTTAATGGATTTGCTTTGTTTAATCTTCGATTTTGGAGGGATAAAAAAGATTATTTTCAAACTCCCCGTCCGACAAGGTCGGACACCCCTCTTTAACTAAAGAGGGGAACTATTTAGATATCCTGAAATAAATTAACTGCGTTGAACCTAAAGGTTTCAGGATGACAAAAGTTGAGACTTCTTCATACAATCCAGATTAGATCAGGATTACACGAAGTGACATAAAATTGATTTACTGTTAAAAGCTATTTTCTTTTTAGGTCGTCTAGGTCTTTTATATATTTTTTGAGAATTTCGGTAAGTGTATCCAGGAATATGGTCGGGCTTTTTTTACGTGTTCTTATTTCTGAAAATGTATTATGGCAATTGCCTGCTTCTGTATTTAAGAATTGCTGAAGGGCCATGGTAAATTCCTTTTTTATGACGTTACCGTTATTGATCCTTCCGCTCTCGCATAAAGCGTAAGACAGTTCGACAAGTTCGGTGGGTGTTCCTGTCCAGTTGAATTTTGTTTCTTCTTTTTGAAAAAGGTTTGTGGTTTTCATGTGGTGTGTGGTGTTATTTAATTTGTTAATTTCGTTTTTGAGGTATTCTATCAGTTTGGTATAAGCCATGATGGTTGCCACTGAACTGTCGTGGCTTGTTGAGAACTTGTCTTCGGTCAAGAAATGATAGGCCTCAATGTTTAAACGAACATTCATGTTTTTGGTCAGGAAATACTGTTCGTCAAAATGTGTTGCGTTGCTTTTGTAATAATGATAGAACTCCAGATTATTGTTGAAATAGGATTGGCATCTTGAGATGAACTTTTTTAAATATTTTATCTGTTCCTTCTTTCCCACTTCGGAGCGTTTGCTGTCGATGTGCAGGCGTTTTACGTAAAATATCAGGTAGCTCATTACCCTGGGCTTGATGTGCTTGTAGAACTCTATTTCTTCTGTTGGGTCTTGAAAAGCAGATGTAATTGCCCGATTTTTTAATTCCTCCAGTGCCGTTTTGCAGAGTACAATGCTTTGTTCGAATAAACTGTGCTGGTTTTTGGCTTGGCTTTCCAGAGCTTTTAACTTATACTCCAGATCGGTGATTAGTTGGTAGTGGTCCCTCAAATTATATAATTAAGATTAATGTTCCCTCATTTGAATTTCTAAAGCATAGCAAATGCGTTAGAAATCCTTGTCCTTTAATTAATCCCTCTAAAATTCAAGTTTACTGTTCCTTTAAATGCCGGTTGTTGTGTGTTGTTTATTTATTCATTGAGTGTTATTTTGAATTCTTTTTTTAAGGTTTTTATTTTAGCAATGCCATCACCGATGACATAATGTATGGTTCCCTTAATTGTGATAGGTTCGTGGACTATGACCATTACGGTCTGCACGAAATTGACTGCCACCCTGTAGCTTCGAATTTCTTCCTTTAACGCCAGATCGTACAGTTCTATGGGAGTGCCTATTTCCTGATGTTTGTCCATTATAATTACAAAAGCATTGGGTTCGAATTCAATGTTCAACAATGTGCCATCCATTGTATTTAATTGTTTGGTAAATAGTTGCCATGGACTTTCAATAAATGCCATAAGGTGAATGTTGTATATGTTCACCTCTATTTTTTTGGCAGCAAAGCGCCATTGGACAGGAGTGTTTTTAGCCGACACTTTAGACCCTAAAAATAGGTCCCGTACTGCAGATATGAGTTTTTTCATTTGGTTGGTTGGTTAAAAAGCATGGGCCACTCTCTCTGACTAGAGCGCCCATGCAGCCACGGCACTATCGCTGTTATCTGACAACACCGTGGGTATGAAAAAAATTATTTTTTAAATTCATTTTTTGTTTTATTTACTGTTCTCAATACAATTGCGATGTTACCATCACTATCACACGAACTGACATTAGTTAGATGCTGAAATACTGAAGCCCCGCCAGAGGCGGGCAGGAAGTTCAGCACAAGGGAGTTCAGCATGACAAGGATTTTTATTTTCAAACCCTTTGTTTTTTTTCAAACTCCCCGTCCAGACGCTTACGGTCCGGACACCCCTCTTCATCTGAAGAGGGGAGCTTTTTGATATTTAAAATTTAGATTCTGCCGTGTATTCATTGACTGTTCTAAACATTTTGGTTTCAACTGCTTGGTTTTGCTTTTTGGCCCATCCCCGGCCCTTCCCAAAGGGAAGGGGGCAGCTTTGAGATGGCAATATTGTTTTAATTTCAAACTCCCTCGCCCCCTGCCCCCCTATGATTCCACGAAGGGGGGATGGTTTGTCCTTTTTATCATCCCAAAAATAGAACGCTCTAGCCTAGGATGACAGTATTTTTTCAAACTCCCCGTCTCCCGCCCAAAAGCGGGATCCACCCCTCTTCATCTGAAGAGGGGAGCTTTTAGATCCTGACTCCATGTAATTGGGCTAGGATGACGATTTTTTTTCAAACCCTCCGTCCAGACGCTAACGGTCTGGACAAGCTCCAGACGCTTAGGGTCTGGACCTGCAAACGCGCCAGCTGGACTGTTTACAATTTTTTGCCAACGCGCCAGCTGGCCTGTTCACAATTTTTTCCAATGCGCCGGCTGGCCCCATCGCTAACCTGCCTGCCGGCAGGCAGGAAATAGCCACTGGCTATTTTTTTGACGCTTGGTCCGGCTTAAAGACAATTTCATAGGTTTCTGCATCATTTAGGATTTTGCTAGTTATATCTTGAATATCATAAATTGTGATATTGTTTATAATGTCTTCAAAGTTTTTTGGATCATTGCGATTATAGCCTTCCAAAAAATAATCTGTAAGTAGATGCATATCAGCTCTATTGAAATCCTGTTCTTCCTTACGTTCCTTGATATAATTGGAAAGTGTCTTGTTTAAGTCTTCTTTCTGAATATCACCATTAGCCAGTTTTTGTATTTCATTATGTACAATGCTTACGAGGGTTTCTACTTTTTCAGGATTGCAATCAAAACTTATATTAATGTTTGCCTGTGCCACCGGACGTTTGCTCATGTTTGCACTTGCACTGGCACCATAGGTGCCACCTTCTTCTTCCCGTAAGGTTTCTGTATATCTTAACTTGAGAATATCTCCAATCGTTCTGACCATATACTCATTTTTTAAGCTGTACGGAATGCTATTCTTATACCCTATTTTGACAGAACTTTTGGGGTCTTCCATTACCAAGGTAAAATCCCTATCGATATTAGGTTTTTGCCATGATACGGAATTGTCTTTCCAGTCTTCTAGGTTGTTGGATGTGGGAATACTTGCCAGGTAGTTTTCCAACAATGATCTCAAGTCTTCTATGTTCACGTCACCAACGATAAAAAACTCGAAGTCTGCAGGATTGTTAAAGCGTTCCTTATATATTCGTTTGACCGTATTAAAATTAATGTCTTTGGCATAGGCATCATCAAACAAACGTTTTTTAGCGTTATTATACCCATAAAGTGCTACCGTTGTACTATCACTGACTTTTTGATTGATATTATTGCTCTTTCTCACCAAATAATCATCCACATTTTGCATCAATACGTTAAAGGCATCTTCCTCAAAACGAGGTTTTACAAAACGCAAATAGACCATTTGAAGCATAGTCTCAACATCTTTTGTGGTTGATGACCCATTGATACTCTCATTTAAATTCGAAATAGACACTTGCGTACGAGCTGATTTTCCAGCTAATATTTTATCCAGATCACTTGATGAATAATCTCCTAGTCCTGAAAAATTTACTGTATTTCTCACCATGTCAGCTGAAGGGAGGTCTTTGTCCTCTACCAATGACAGACCACCATCACTTAAAGCATATAATTGTACATCATTTTTTTGCTTATCTGTAAACTTGTAGTGTACTTTAATACCGTTACTCAAAGTCAATGTTGTGGCGTTTAATGATTGGAGGGTGTACTCTGATATAACACTTCCTTTCTTGAACTCAATGTCTGATAACAACGATTTACCATCCAATGCATCCCTGTACGGTTGTAGTGTATTATCGTTTTCAATTTGATTGATGATATCCATAGCTTCCAGTTCCGTTAAATTATTTTGACCTTTAACGCCTGTAACCACCAAATATCTGTTCTTATCAGTATATAATTTTTTTGTCACGTTGAGAATGTCGCCTGGTGTCATTTGATCAAACATTTGTTTTGCCAATTCATATTCCTTTACCACATCTGTCATGGTTTCATTTTGCAAATAGTTATTCTGAATTGTTCTAATAATCTCTTTATGGGATTGATCATCCAGTTTACTTATTGCCTTTTCATAATAGGTTTTAAACTTGGCCATGGTACGTTGTATTTCTGGATCAGTAAAACCAAATTTAACCGCTCGATTCAATTCTGTCATTGCTGCTTTAAAGGCTTCCTGTTGTTGCCCTTGTTTTGGGTAAATTTTTAATGACAGCTCATCGGTTACTCTTGAATGATTACCATAATTAACCCTAACCCCCAAAAAAGAAGCTTCTGGCTTTTTAGATATTTCATCAATTCTAGAAGATAGCATATCGGTAATCATATTATGCACTAATGCATCATATAAATCTTTTACCGTTTCATCTTCTAAAGGATTCTTATGACGTATGCCAAAAGTGATGTTTGCCGTGGTTACTTCTTCATCCATTGCCAATGCATATAACATTTGGTCATTCTCTGGTATGCTAATTGTTTCCCGTACTTTAGGAATTGTGACTGCTGGAATGCTTGAGAACATGGTTTTTATTTTTTGTTCCATGTCCTGTACATCTATATCTCCGACTATGGCAATAGCCTGTAGATCGGTACGGTACCAGTCATGGTAAAAATCACGAAGTGCTTTATAATCAAAATTATCGATAACCTCCATTTTACCTATGGGCAAGCGGTTTGCATATATGGTATTATTGAATAAAGTGGGCAATTGTTGCTGTAGGATTCGCATGCCCCCACTTTGGCGGGTGCGCCATTCTTCCTTGATGACCCCTCTTTCGGCATCGATTTCCTCAGCTGTGAGCATGAGGTAATTCGACCAGTCCCTTAAAATCAATAAGCCTGTATCGACCATTTCGGACGTTGTGGGGACGTTATCGATATTGTAAACGGTTTCATCAAAGGCGGTGTAGGCATTTATGTCCTTTCCAAAGACCAGGCCTTTTTCCTGAAGGGTATTCAGTATGCCCTTGCCTTCAAAATGTTTCGTACCATTGAATGCCATGTGCTCCAGAAAATGTGCCAAGCCCTGTTGGTTGTCATGTTCCAGGACGGAGCCCACATTTTGGATGATGTAATAACTGGCCACGTTCTTGACAATGCTTGATTTGGCAATGTAATAGGTCATACCGTTTTTCAATACGCCTTTACGGATGTTGGTAGTTTGGGGCAAAGGGGTATCAAGATTGTAGTTTTGGGCGGTTAGACCTATTGAAAGCTGTAAGGCCAGTAGTATTATAATGATTTTAAAACTTGTCTTTGAATTCATGATTTATGGTGTTTTATTGAATTATTTTACCCGTTGTGCATTTTGATAATTTTGAAATTAATA
>DASWKU010000228.1:0-9750 GCA_036396455.1 Flavobacteriaceae bacterium | reverse complement strand
AATTATGGAAGATTGCATTGCAAGCGTTCAAAAAAAAGTAGTGTCAGTTGAGGGTGATTTGATAATTTTGGATATTAAAAAACTTCAAAAATTATCCAATCCCAAAGCCTATTTATATCAGTTGTTGAAGGATTTCAATTTCACCGAGTGGGATGACATTGTGAGTCTTTTAGAAGCGCAATCCGGCAAACAGGTGTTTTCCGAAACACATAGGTTACTTAAGGACAGGAAAACCTTGATTTTATCCGAAAGAATTTCGAAAAGTAATTTGACAATTAATATTTCAGAAAAGGAAAACCAAGTTGAAACCCCATTGGGAACGATTAATCTTGAAGAGGTTGAACAGATGGGCATATCAAACGCAACCACAATTTATGTTGATAAACATTTGTTAAAGTTTCCACTCAAATTAAGAGAATGGATAAAAGGCGATTACTTTTATCCTTTAGGAATGCAAGGTAAAAAGAAACTGAGCAAGTATTTTAAGGACGAAAAATTGTCGCTGATTGAAAAGGAACAAACTTGGTTATTGTGTTCAGCTAAAGACATTATTTGGATTATCGGACGACGTGCAGATGACCGTTTTAAGGTTACAGAGAGCACAAAACAGATTTTGAAAATTGAATTTAAGTAATTATTTTTTCAACAAGGACGGGCAGGTTTTCAAGACCTCTCCAAGACCTGTGAGGTTTTTAAAACCTAACAGGTCTATAATCAAGAGCCAATTAAAAAGGAAAATAAATTAATAAGATTCCAACTTTCGTCTGAAGATGATGTTGTTTGGATTATCGGTAAAAGAGAAGATGACCGTTTTAAGGTTACAGAAAAATTCAGGTTTTAAGAATAATCAATATATAAGATACAACATGAAAAAATCACTTATTGTCCCGTTTTTAATCTCATGCAGTATTACCTTTTCACAAACTGGAAAAATTTACCCTAAAGGTTCAGAAATAGAACCTGGAAAAGAAAATAGTTATGTTTATGAACCAGCTAATGGAATTTTAATCCCAGACGAAGCTAATGTTACCTTAATTTTTGAGGGATACAAAAAGAAAACAGCCCGTTTGACCCATAACGAAAATAAGTATGAGTTTAATGTTAAAGTTCCCGATTCCATTGATTTGTTAATTCTCGCGATAACTGATAAAAGCAACAACGTATTAGATAACAATGAGAAACAAGGCTATTTGGTTTATTTAAAAAATGAGGCGCAGGATGAAATTGAAAAAGCGAAGTTGAATTATTTACAGTTATATGGTTTTGCGAACTATCACTTAAAATTAGAAATTAGTCCAGCTCAAATTATTTCTCAATATGATGAGTTATTTGCACAAAACCCCAAATTAAAAGAGGGTAATGCTTATAGAGATTATTTATTTCTAAATTACCAAAATGATAAAGAAAAAATCAAGCCTGAAATTATCGAATATGCCAAAGTGTTATCATCAAAAAGTGATGAAAAAAGTTTAACACTTGCTTTTAATTATTACTCAATGCTTAAAATGAATGAGGAATTTGAAGTGCTCAAAAAAGTAATTTTACAAAAGTATCCATCCGGCGGACTTGCCAAACAACAATTTTTGACAGAAATTTTTAATCAAAAAGACAAAACTGAACAATTCGTTTTAGATGGGTTAGAAAAATATTCTTCAAAATTTAAAGATAATTCTGAAACTGTTAGAGACCAGTTTTATTCAATATTAATAGGCATGTTTTTAAAAAATAAAGACACGTTAAACTTAAACAAATATGAAAATTTAATTGCAGATAAAATTCGAATCGGTGGTATTTATAACAATTATGCTTGGGAATTATCCGGTCAAGATTTAACGAGTGCAGGGAGCGATTTAGATTTTGCCGAACAACTTTCAAAAAAAACTATAGATTTTGTTGAAGATAGAATGAACAATTTGGAAGAAGGTGAAGATTTGGAACAATTTCAAGGTACACATAATATGTTTGCAGACACCTACGCATTAATACTGTACAAACAAAAAAAGTATGATTTAGCATTTCAATATCAAGATGAAATCGAAAAGCTAGGTGGATTAGACACTGGAGGAAAGGAAAGATATGCTGGTTTTGCCGAAAAGGTGAAGGGTTTGGAATTCACAAAAGATTTCCTTGAGAAACAATTAATTGATGGGGTTGATTCCAAAGTAATGATTATTCAACTTCAAGAAATTTATAAAAAGCTAAACCTGCCTGAAAATGAATTCGAAAAGATTAAACAAAACGCTTTAAAATTAGCTACGCAAAAGACTAAAAAAGAGATCATAGAAACTTTTGGTGACATAAAGGGCATAGATTTTACCCTAACCAACCTTGAAGGACAAAAGATAAAATTGTCGGATTATAAAGGAAAAGTGGTGGTCTTGGATTTTTGGGCAACTTGGTGCGGCCCTTGCCGAGCATCATTTCCTAAAATGCAGGAATTAGTGAACAAATATAAAGACAATGAAGTTGAATTCTTTTTTGTAAATACTTGGGAAAGAAACGAACCGGAGGTCATTAAAAAAAACGTATTTAAATTTTTAAAAGATAATAAATACAGCTTTAATGTTTTGTTTGATTATGAGGATGACGTTGTCGAAAAATATAAAATTAATGGAATCCCTGCGAAAATAGTTATTGATAAAGAAGGGAATATCATATCTATAAATAGTTCTGACGATAATTTGTTCGCCTTAATCGAAGAAAATTTAAAGTAAAACCTCCTTTTGTTATCATGCAGATTCTAGGACAAATAGTAGATATACACAATAAAAGAATCTTTAAAGGTGAAATCACTATTGAAAATGGCAAGATTGCAACCATTATTGAAAAAGAGCATGATATTGACCATTATATTCTTCCAGGTTTTGTTGATGCCCATATCCATATTGAAAGCTCCATGTTGGTGCCTACCGAATTTGCACGTTTGGCCGTTTGCCATGGTACCATTGCAACGGTTTCCGACCCGCATGAAATTGCCAATGTGCTTGGTATTGAAGGCGTGGAGTTTATGATTGAAAATGGAAAACAGACGCCTTTTAAATTCAACTTTGGGGCGCCTTCCTGTGTGCCTGCCACTAATTTTGAATCGGCTGGAGCGGTCATCGATTCTGAAGGTATAAAGTCGCTTCTTCAAAATCCTGATATCAAATATCTGGCAGAAATGATGAATTATCCCGGGGTCTTGTTTGATGACAAAGAGGTTCTAAAAAAAATAGCCTGGGCCAAACATTACGGCAAACCGGTGGATGGTCATGCCCCCGGATTAAGAGGCGATGATGTTACTAAATATATCAATGCCGGAATTACAACCGACCATGAATGTTTTACCTATGAGGAAGGCTTGGAAAAACTTCAAAAAGGGATGAAAGTGCTCATTCGCGAGGGCAGTGCCGCAAAAAATTTTGAAGCACTGATTGACCTGTTACCTGAACATTATGAAAACATGATGTTTTGCAGTGACGATAAGCATCCCGACGATTTATTGATTGACCATATCAACAAGTTATGCGCTAGGGCTGTCGCAAAAGGGATTGATGTGTTTAAAGTCCTTCAAGCAGCTTGTATTAATCCTGTCAAACATTATAATTTGGATGTTGGCTTGCTTCAAGTTGGAGATCCTGCAGATTGTATCATCGTTGAAGATTTAAAGCATTTTAAAGTCCTTGAAAGCTATATTGATGGCAAGGTGGTTTACGGTAATGGAACATCCAAACTAAAATCCATTCCTTTTGAGGTTCTTAATAACTTCGATACCTCCCAAAAGCAAATTTCAGATTTCAGAATTGAATCCCATGCAAAACACATTCGGGTGATTGAAGCTTTGGAAGGCCAATTGGTTACCAACGAAATTATCACGGATGCCTTAATTGAAAATGGAAATTTGGTTTCCAATATTGAAAAGGATATCTTGAAAATGACCGTTGTTAATCGTTATCAGGACCAAAAACCTGCTATAGCCTTTATAAAGAATTTTGGATTAAAGGAAGGCGCCATAGCTTCTTCAGTGGGTCACGATTCCCACAATATTATTGCTGTTGGTGTTAATGATGAAGCGATTTGTAAAGCTGTTAATCTGCTTATAGAAAATAAAGGTGGCATTTGTGCGGTTTCTCCCGATAGCTATCGGGATCGAGAGAAAGTGGTTCCTCTTCCTGTTGCGGGAATTATGAGCGATAGGGATGGGAAAACCGTTGGACTTCAATATGCCGAGTTGGATAAAATAGCAAAACAACTGGGAAGCACCCTTTATGCACCTTATATGACCCTTTCGTTTATGGCATTATTGGTCATTCCATCCTTAAAGTTGAGCGATAAAGGCTTGTTTGATGGAACTACCTTTAAGTTTACTTCATTAGTAGTCAATTAATTTATATATTTGAGTAAAGGCTATTTTGATTCATCTAAAAAGGATGGAAAAATATGCTCATGTTGTGTAACATAAACCGATTAATGTGATGAATTTAACAGCTGAACTTTCCGAAGTAAAAAATTATATCGACGGCAAATTTGTTCCGAAAGATATCGGGAGAAATGGACAGAATTCCATGGAGGTTATTAGTCCATTGGACGGAAGCGTCATTTCTACCTTGCCATTATCCACAACACAAGATATTGATGCTGCTGTACAAGCAGCCAAACGGGCTTTTCCTATGTGGTCTGCCTTGACCTTTAAGGAACGTGTTCAGATTTTTTTTAGATATCGAACCTTATTGGAAAAGTACATGGATGAACTGACCCAATTGGTCCGCCTTGAAAACGGTAAAACCTATGGTGAAGCCAAAGCCGAAATCGAAAAAAGTATGGAATTGTGCGAGTTTGCAGTCTCCATTCCACAGATTATAGTCAATGAGGTACAGGAGGTCAGCCAAGGTGTGGAATGTCGGATTGAAAGAAAGCCATTGGGCGTGGTGGCATCCATTGCACCCTTCAATTTTCCAAATATGGTACCGCATTGGACCATGCCAAATGCATTGGTTTTGGGTAATACCATGGTCATGAAACCTTCCGAATTGGTGCCTTTAAGTACGGTGAGAATGGCCGAATTGCTTAAAGAAGCAGGATTGCCCGACGGTGTTTTTAATGTGGTTAATGGTGCTAAAGAAGTGGTTGAGGCCATTTGTGACCATCCTGATATTAAAGCGGTATCCTTTGTAGGTTCGACCAAGGTGGCAAAGATTGTTTACAAACGTGCAACTTCAAGTTTGAAACGTTGCGTGGCTTTAGGCGGCGCAAAAAATCATTTATTGGTGTTGCCCGATGCCAATCCGGAAATGACGGCTTCCAATGTGGTGGCTTCCATGTCGGGTTGCGCCGGCCAGCGGTGTATGGCGGCTTCGGTGATGGTGGGAGTCGACAAGGTTCAGCATATCATTGACAGAATGGTTGAGGAAGCCAAAAAGATAGTGCCTGGAGAAAATCTGGGTTCAGTGATTTCTGCGGAAGCCAAAAAGCGCATTGAAGGCTATATTGATGAAGCTGAAAGAAACGGTGCCAAAATTTTGGTGGACGGAAGGCACACCACCGTAAAGGGTAAAGAAGGTGGCTATTATGTTGGTCCGACCATTATAGATTATGTCACTATAGATATGTCGGTAGCCCGGGAAGAAATTTTTGGCCCGGTGATTTCCATAATCCGCGCTAAAGACTTGGATGAAGCCATACAAATTGAAAATGGCTCAAACTACGGAAATGCCGCTGCGGTATTTACACAAAGTGGTGGATTGGCAAAACAAGTGATGGAACGCGCCAGTGCTGGAATGATTGGTGTCAATATAGGCGTTCCGGTACCAAGGGAACCGTTTTCTTTTGGAGGTTGGAACGAGTCTAAATTTGGCGTTGGGGATATTACAGGAAGAAGTTCCATTGAGTTCTGGACCCAAAACAAAAAGACCACCATCAAATGGAATCCTGAAGCCAAAACCAATTGGATGAGTTAGACAGAACGCAGATAACGCAGATCACTTATGATGAAAAGTGATTTTTTTTGTCAGCATAAATCATAAAAAATCAGCGTCGTCCGCGTTCCAAAATAAATAAAATACATGAACGAAGAAATCATAAAAAACAACCTGGACTATACTTTATTTTCCTGGTCAAAACAAAGCGGTTTAAATCCCATAAATGCATCCTATGCCGAAGGTTCTTACGTTTATGATCGGGAAGGTAAAAAATATTTGGATTTTTCATCACAATTGATGAATGTCAATATTGGTCATGGCAATCAAAGGATTACAGAAGCGGTAGCAAAACAAATGAAAGAGCTCAGCTATGTTTATCCGGGTATGGCGACCGATGTCCGGGGTCGGTTGGGAAAAAAATTGGCTGAAATTACGCCTGGGAACCTCACCAAATCCTTCTTTACACTTGGTGGAGCTGAAGCTATTGAAAATGCCATTAAGCTGGCAAGAATCTATACTGGCCGACATAAAATCATAACACATTACAGATCCTATCACGGTGCTACCTATGGTGCTGTTACCGCTAGTGGCGACCCGAGACGGTTTGCTGTTGATAGTCAGGGATTGCCGAATATCATCCATGTTGAAAATCCTTATGCGTATCGATGTCCTTGGAATTCATCTTCAATTGAGCAATGTGGCGAACGGGCGTTGGCACATTTGGAAAGAGTGATCAATTTTGAAAATCCAGATAGTGTTGCCGCCATTTTGTTTGAAGGGGAGTCGGGATCTTCAGGGTGTATCAAATATCCACCTCTATATTTAAAACATGTTCGGGACATTTGTGACAAACATGGAATTTTATTTATTGATGATGAGACCATGAGCGGTTTTGGACGTACAGGTAAAATGTTCGGCATCGATCATCATGGAGTTACTCCGGATATTATGGTCATGGCCAAAGGATTGACGTCGGGATACCTGCCATTGGGAGCCATGTGTGTGACCGATACCATTGCCAATCATTTTAATGACAAGGCCATGCAGTTGGGGTTGACCTACTCAGCGCATCCGGTCTCCTGTGCTGCTGCGATAGAAAACATAAAGATAATTGAAGACGAAAACTTGGTTGAAAGAGCAGCTGAAATGGGATTGTATATTGAAGAACAGGTTGAAAAATTGAAACGCAAGCACAAATCCATAGGTGATTTTAGAAATACAGGCTTGTTGGGCTGTATCGAATTGGTAAAGAACCGAAAGACCAAAGAACCCATTACTCCTTGGAATGCCAAACCAGCCGATATGGAAGTGACCAATTTAATGGCAGCAAAAATTAGGGAACTGGGCATGTTCACTTTTGTGCGTTGGAACTGGATTTTTGTGGCTCCACCATTAAACGTTAGCAAAACCGAAGTGGATGAGGGTTTGAACATTATTTCGCAAGCTATCGCCATAGCTGATAAACATTGTAACTGATAACTTCCTGCAAAACAGGAATCTGAAATATTAAAATTTATATAGTAGTAAATGAATTTATTAGAAAACTTAAAATTGAATAGATGGTATGGAGTCGTATTATATTTAGGAGTACTACTTATTGTTGCTTCATTATATTTTGAAATAGATTTTGTTCAAAAGAAACATTTATTTGGTTTGGGAATTGGTATGATACTAATCGGTTTAGCACATTTGATGTCGGAAAAATATTTAACCAAGTTTGATTATGGAGGTTACTTTACAATTCCAATTAATAAACATAATGCGATTTCAAGAATTTTAATATTTTTTGGAATTGGTCTCGTTGGATTGTTCGGATTTTTAATTGTGAAGGATTTGATATAATTACAGCCAATGAACAAAGACATCGTAGAATTAAAGGAGAACGTTACTAATTCACAATTATACAGTGAGGATTTGGCTCCAGTCCCTGCCAACCAACGCACCTGGAACAAATGGCATTTGGCTGCTATTTGGGTAGGGATGGCAGTGTGTATCCCAACCTATTTGTTGGCTTCTTATATGATCAAGACGGGACTGAATTGGTACGAAGCCTTGATCATTATTGGCCTTGCCAATTTGATCATCACGATTCCTATGGTGCTCAATGGACATGCCGGCGTAAAATATGGCATTCCGTTTCCAGTCATTGGTCGAGCCGCTTTTGGTACAAAGGGAATCCATATTGCTTCGGTAACACGGGGTATTATAGCCTGTGGTTGGTTTGGCGTTCAAACCTGGATTGGAGGCCTTGCTATTTACGCCATTTTTAATGCAGTTACGGGAACAACAGGAGAACTTGGTTTATCCATTGGAAAATTTGTTGGCTTTACCATTTTCTGGATCATCAACATGTATTTTATTTGGAAAGGCACCGAAAGCATCAAGTGGTTGGAAACCTACTCAGCTCCCATTCTGATTGGGATAGGATTAGTATTGATTTATTGGAGTTATTCCAAAGCGGAAGGATTTTCAATTGTGTTGGATCAAAGTGTTCAACTTGAAAAAGCTGCAGCTACCATTACTGAAAAGGACAGTGCTTATTATCTCCATCTGAACGTATTAAAAGATAAGGAAGGTCAACTTAAGGCCAATGAATATAAGGTTGTTTCAGATAAAACCACCTCTTGGCAATCTTTTAAAAGTGAACCGATTTTAATTTCATCCCGATGGCTATCGGGACCAGAAAACGTTAAGGTGCAGTTTAGAAATACTGAGGGCAGTACGCCTATATTATCGAGTGTAGTTACTGCAAATCTTGAAAATTCAAACGGGAATTCTGGAAGTAAACTTTGGAGTTATTTATTATGGTTAACCGCTATGGTCGGCTTTTGGGCCACCATGTCCATCAGTATTGCTGATATTACCCGTTATGCCGCAACGCAAAAGGATCAAGTAACAGGTCAGTTTTTGGGACTTCCTTTGACCATGATGCTCTATTCGTTTGTGGGCATTTTTGTGACTTGTGCCGCCATCATCAACTTCAAGGATATTTTAATTGCTGAAGATGCCCCTTGGGATCCGGTCTCTTTGATTGCAAAGTTTGAGAATCCTATGGTCGTAATTATTGCGCAATTTTTCATGATCATTGCCACCTTGAGCACCAATATAGCTGCCAACGTGATAGCACCTTCCAATGCGTTCTCCAATTTATGGCCAAAAAAGATAAGTTTCAAAGCGGGAGGAACCATCACGGGAATTATAGGTATTCTAATTTTGCCTTGGTGGTTGCTGGATGAAATCTCTGGTTTTTTGATTTTTGTAAGTGGCTTGTTGGGCCCGGTTTTGGGGATTTTAATTGCCGATTACTACTTGGTCAGAAATAAAGAAATGGCTTTGGCCGAATTATACAAAGAAGATGGCCTTTATTCATACGGAAAAACAGGGTTCAACAAGGCCGCCATGGTCTCACTTTTTGTAAGTGTGTTTCTGGCGTTGATTGGATATTGGTTACCTGCATTAAATTTCTTATATTCACTTTCTTGGTTTACAGGGTTCATCATCGCATTTATAGTGTATTATCTGTTAATGAAAAACAAATAAGATGTCAATTTTAATAAAAAATGGTTGTGTCGTTTCAGCTTCTGAAAGTTATATAGCTGATGTTTATATCGAAGGGCAACAAATTGTAGCCATCGGTAATAACTTGGAGTATTCGGCCGATAAAGTGATTGATGCGACCAATAAATTGGTCTTTCCAGGAGGGATTGACCCGCATGTGCATTTGGATATGCCGTTTATGGGCACCTATTCGAGCGACGATTACGAAACGGGAACACGGGCCGCTTTACATGGCGGGACCACCATGGTCATCGATTTCATTCTGCAAACGCAAGGTGACACCCTGCACAATGCC
>DASWKU010000227.1:0-3162 GCA_036396455.1 Flavobacteriaceae bacterium | reverse complement strand
TGGTATTGCTGAAAAATGATGACAAGGTTTTACCGTTAAATAAATCGGCTAAAATAGCAGTCATTGGTCCTTTGGCCCATACTAAAGAAAATATGGCGGGCACGTGGAGCGTGGCCACTAAGCAAGATCAATCCATTTCGTTATTGGAAGGTATTAAAGAAGGTGCCGGCTCAAATACCAATATTTTATACGCTAAAGGCAGTAACTTATCGTATGATGAAAATTTTGAAAAAATTGCCACCATGTTTGGCAAAGAAATTCCCAGGGATGGCAGAACCGATGAACAATTAAGACAAGAGGCCTTATCCATTGCTTCAAAATCGGATGTCATTGTCGCCGCATTGGGAGAATCGTCAGAAATGAGCGGAGAAAGTAGCAGTCGTTCTGATATTTCAATACCAGAAGTTCAAAGAGATTTATTACAAGCTTTGGTAAAAACAGGAAAACCTGTAGTGGTTGTTTTGTTCAATGGAAGACCTCTAACAATTACCGAGGAATCTGAATGGGCATCGGCAATTTTGGATGTTTGGTTCAGTGGTAGCGAATCTGGACACGCCATTGCAGATGTGTTGTTTGGTGATGTCAATCCTTCAGGAAAAATAACAGCAACTTTTCCACGAAATGTGGGCCAAATTCCTATTTATTATAACCATAAAAATACAGGAAGACCACTTGGAAATACCGAAGGAAAGTTTGAAAAGTTCCGTTCCAATTATATGGATGTTCCCAATGAGCCTTTATATCCATTTGGCTATGGGTTGAGTTATACCACTTTTGATTATGGCAATTTGAAATTAAGTGCCAATCAATTGAATCCTGAAGGCACAATTGAAGTTTCAGTAGATGTGACCAATTCTGGTGATTATGATGGTAAGGAAGTTGTGCAATTATATATTCGTGATTTGGTAGGTTCGGTGACACGACCCGTAAAAGAGCTGAAAGGCTTCCAAAAAGTTGAAATCAAAAAAGGCGAAACCAAAACGGTAACCTTTACATTGACCGTTGAAGATTTGAAATTCTACAATTACAATTTGGATTTTGTTGCAGAGCCCGGAGATTTTGAAGTCTTTGTAGGTACCAATTCTGATGCTCCTTTAAAGGCACAATTTAAACTGGTGGAATAAGAATTTGTAACTAATCAGTCATACTAAAATAGAACGCAGATGACACAGATGATTATGATACACGCAGATATAAGACACCTAAAAGCTAGGCCATCCGCCTTCGGATTGCCAAAATCTTATTCAATCATAAAAAATCAGCGTCATCAGCGTTCTATGCTTGGTGCCATAGAACAATTACACGAGACTGATCAGTTACAAGATTTTTAAAGTTTTAAAATCATAATCCTATGAAAAAAATAATAGCATTCGTTTTATGTTGTTCATTTTATGTGTTGAATGCACAACAAAAAACCTATTGTAACCCCATTAATATCGATTATGGCTATACCCCTTTTGATTCATTTTCCCAACAAGGAAAGCACCGTGCAACTGCTGATCCTGTTATTATAAACTTTCAAAATAAATACTTCCTATTTTCTACCAATCAGGAAGGCTATTGGTGGAGCGAAGATATGCTCCATTGGAAGTTTGTATATCGTAAATTCTTAAGGGACAATAAATACATTCATGATCTTAATGCGCCGGCTGCTTGGGCCATGAAAGATACGCTTTACGTGTATGGCTCGACTTGGCAAAGTGATTTTCCGATTTGGAAAAGTACCAATCCAACGGTTGATGATTGGGAAATTGCCGTTGATACACTTATGGTGGGCGCTTGGGATCCCGCTTTTCATTATGATGAAGATAAAGATAAACTCTATCTCTATTGGGGTTCCAGTAATGTTTGGCCTATTCTGGGTACTGAAATCAACACAAAAACCATGCAATCCGAAGGCTATACGGTTCCCATTGTAAGACTTTTTCCGGAAGACCATGGATGGGAGCGCTTTGGCGAACACAACGACAATGTGTTTTTGCAACCCTTTATTGAAGGGGCTTGGATGACCAAACATAACGGCAAATATTATATGCAATATGGAGCTCCCGGCACAGAATTCAGTGGATATTCAGATGGTGTATATGTAAGCAATGACCCTCTGGATCGATTTGAATACCAAAGCCATAATCCGTTTTCCTACAAACCAGGAGGTTTTGCTCGGGGTGCTGGTCATGGTGGAACCTTTGAGGATAACTATAAAAATTACTGGCATGTTTCCACGATTTTCATTTCTACGAAAAATAATTTTGAACGACGACTAGGGATTTGGCCAGCGGGATTTGATAGTGATGATGTCATGTACTGCAACACCGCTTATGGGGATTACCCAACGCTTTTACCTGAATTTGCTCAGGGAAAGGATTTTACAAAGGGCTTGTTTACAGGATGGATGTTGCTCAATTACCAAAAGCCTGTACAGGTGTCTTCCACCTTGGGAGGATATCACGCCAATTTTGCGGTGGATGAAGATATCAAGACCTATTGGAGTGCTACTTCAGGTGAAAAAGGCGAATGGTTCCAAACCGATTTAGGTGATGTTTCCACCATTAATGCCATCCAAATCAATTATGCCGATCAGGACGTGGAATTTAAGGGCAAAACCTTGGGGAAATTCCATCAATATAAAATCTATGGTTCCAATGATGGTAAACAATGGAACGTGATTGTTGACAAAAGCAAAAACAATACAGATGTACCACACGATTATGTAGAGCTGGCAAATCCAGCAAAGGCCCGCTATTTAAAAATGGAAAACCTGAAAATGCCCACAGGGAAATTTGCGTTAAGCGGATTTAGGGTTTTCGGCAAAGGTTCAGGAAGCATACCCGAAAAGGTTGAAAATTTCATTGCACTCCGTTCGAGTCCAAAAAAATATGGAGAGCGTCGAAACATTTGGTTCAAATGGGAACAAAATAGATTAGCCGACGGCTATGTGATTTACTGGGGAAAATCACCTGATAAATTATACGGAAGCATCATGGTCTATGGCAAAAATGAATACTTTTTTAATGGTGCGGACAGAACCGATGCCTACTATTTTCAAATTGAGGCCTTTAATGCCAATGGCATCAGTGGCCCATCTGAAGTCATAAAATCAGAATAAGACAATTCTAAACAAAGAAACATGAAAACAATAATTTATGCATTCATCATCGTATT
>DASWKU010000226.1:0-1992 GCA_036396455.1 Flavobacteriaceae bacterium | reverse complement strand
CACTTCTCAATGATGTCATCGTATTGTTTTGAAGTATCTTGCATCTAAACATTTAAATTTGCGTAAATTTCGCATAAATAATTTTAAAGTTCAACGTTTCGAGTTTAAAGTTTAAAAGTTGCCACTAATTCATGAATAATTATTTTTATACGATTAAAAGCATTTTTTGCGTTCGTGGCGAATTATAATAAAATGACAATCAATTGTAAAGGACAACTTATTGACTTATCCACTCCCAAAGTCATGGGAATTTTGAATCTTACGCCAGATTCTTTTTATGACGGTGGAAGATTCAACAATGAATTCGATATCCTTTCAAAGGTTGAAAACATGCTGAATCAAGGCGCTACCTTTATTGATGTTGGCGCTTACAGTTCGCGGCCCAATGCAGTGCACATCACCGAAGAGGAAGAATTACAGCGCATTGTGCCAATTGTTGAATTGTTGTTAAATTCCTTCCCTAATATTTTGCTGTCGATTGATACCTTTAGAAGTCGGGTGGCGAAAGCATGTATTGAAACCGGTGCTTGCATGATCAATGATATTTCTGCCGGAAAACTGGATGATAACATGTTGCAGATCGTTGCAAATTTGCATGTGCCCTATATTATGATGCACATGCACGGAACTCCACAAACCATGCAAAAACTGACGCAATATGAACATTTGATAAAGGATATTTTGTTTTATTTTTCTGAACGCATAGCTGCTGCAAGAACTTTGGGCATAGTTGATATGATTGTTGATCCTGGGTTTGGGTTTGCAAAGACCATTCCCCAAAACTTTGAATTGCTGAACAGCCTTGACCATTTTAAAATTTTGGAATTACCAATTTTGGTGGGACTTTCAAGGAAATCGATGATCCATAAATCCTTGGGGATCACTGCAAATGAAGCCTTAAATGGTACAACCGTTTTAAACACGATAGCTTTACAAAA
Organism: Flavobacteriaceae bacterium; assembly: GCA_036396455.1. Classification (GTDB taxonomy): domain Bacteria; phylum Bacteroidota; class Bacteroidia; order Flavobacteriales; family Flavobacteriaceae; genus Geojedonia. The sequence goes on along the minus strand of DASWKU010000226.1, from coordinate 1,054 downwards.
AGGGGCAAAGATTTTACGGGTCCATGATGTTAAAGAAGCTATGGAATGTATAAAATTGCACAACTTAATTAATTGATCATATTTTGTTAAATTTACAAAAAACACTTTAGCCTTGGATACGTTCAAATTTTGGGATTTTGGGATTATTGATTTTATCGATGTCTTTCTTGTAGCCATATTGCTCTACTATGTTTATAAGTTGGTCAAAGGCACTGTTGCCATCAATATTTTTATTGGCATCATCGTTATTTATGCCGTTTGGAGATTGACCGATTTCCTTAAAATGAACATGCTGCACAACATTTTTGATGGTTTTATGAAGGTAGGAATCATTGCCTTGATCGTTGTGTTTCAACCTGAGATTCGAAAATTTCTGCTTATGGTAGGTTCAACAAATTTAGGGCGAAAGGGAAAATTTTTCAGAAAGATGACCTTCTTGAGAACAGAAGTTGAAACTGAAACCAATGTGGAGGACATTATCGCTGCTTGCAATAAAATGGGAACTACCCTTACGGGAGCATTAATTGTATTGGAGCGCAACAATAATCTTGATTTTTTAATCAATACTGGAGATGCGATGAACATAAGCGTCACACAACCCATCATAGAAAGTATCTTTTTTAAAAACAGCCCTTTGCACGATGGGGCCATCATTATTGAAAACAACATTGTTAAGGCAACCCGCGTCATATTACCTGTAAACAATGAGAAAAAAATTCCTGAACGTTTTGGGTTGCGGCATCGTGCGGCCATTGGCATTACCGAAAAAACGGATTCGCTTGCCATTGTTGTGAGTGAAGAAACAGGACAGATTTCTTATATAAAAAACGGGGAATTTGTGATGTTTAAAGACACCGATGGCTTGACAGAAATGATTAAAAAAGATTTAGCATAAGATCCCCCTAAAGAACCTGTACCTCTTTCATAAACTGCACCTCATAAAGATTTCTATAATACCCATCTTTCCTTTTAAGCAATTGTTTGTGCGTGCCTTGCTCCACAATTTGTCCAGCATCCAGTACAATAATATTATCTGCCTTTTTTACGGTGGCCA
>DASWKU010000225.1:0-10778 GCA_036396455.1 Flavobacteriaceae bacterium | reverse complement strand
TGCCGTTAACGAACCACCACCTTTTACCATTGGTTTTAACACTTCTGGTAAATCGTTCATGTTTTTGGCAATGGCATCATTGTTGATGATTTTTGCAGCACGCTCCAATAATCTTGAATGCAGGTAGAAAACGTCTCCAGGATAGGCTTCTCTTCCTGGTGGACGACGTAACAATAAAGAAATTTCACGATACGCCACAGCTTGTTTTGATAAATCATCATAAATGATCAACGCCGGACGACCGGAATCCCTAAAGTATTCACCAATCGCTGCACCGGCAAAAGGAGCATATACTTGCATTGCTGCCGGGTCCGAAGCATTAGCCGCAACAATAGTTGTGTAAGCTAAAGCACCTTTATCTTCCAATATTTTTGCAATATTCGCTACAGTAGATGCTTTTTGACCTACCGCAACATAAATGCAATATACAGGTTGACCTGCGTCATAAAATTCTTTTTGATTGATAATGGTATCGATACAAACCGTCGTTTTACCAGTTTGACGGTCACCAATGACCAACTCACGTTGTCCACGGCCAATAGGAATCATGGCATCAATGGATTTAATCCCAGTTTGCAATGGCTCATTTACCGGTTGACGATAAATTACCCCAGGAGCTTTACGCTCTAATGGCATTTCATAAGTTTTGCCTTGAATTGGACCTTTTCCATCAATTGGAGTTCCTAAAGTATTGACAACTCTACCAACAATACCTTCGCCTACATTTATGGATGCAATACGACCCGTGCGTTTCACTGTAGAGCCTTCTTTAACTTCTTTTGTATGCCCCAATAATACAATACCTACATTATCTTCTTCAAGGTTAAGCACTATGCCCTCCAATCCTCCATCGAATTCAACTAACTCCCCATATTGGGCGTTGGATAACCCATACGCTCGCACAATACCATCACCTACAGTTAATACTGTCCCTACTTCGTCCAATGAAGCACCTGCTTCAAAACCTGATAGTTGTTGTTTTAAGATTGCTGATATTTCAGCCGGTTTTACTTCTGCCATCTTTATTAATTTTGAATTCCGAATTCTGAATTCTGAATTATTTTAGTTTAATGTAAATTCTCTTTTTAAATTGTTTAATTTGTTTGCAATGCTTGCATTATATTGAATATCGCCAACACGCAAAATGAATCCTCCCAAAATACTTTCATCTATGATATTTATGACCTCTACATCTTTTTTGGTAAGCTCTTTGACTTTGGCCAAAACTTTGGTTTTTAACGTCTCTGTTAGAGGAACTGCGGTAGTTACTTTTGCAATTTGGGTTCCTTTTAACGTATCATATAATTGATTGTATTTAGCAGCCACATCTCCTAAAAGCGCTATTCTTTTATTTGCGAATAAGGTGTTTACTAAATTCTCAGTGATTGTATTGGTGTTTTTAAACACCTCGTTCAACACCGCCTTTTTAACTGAAGACCTTACTACTGGATTTTGAAGCATTTCGCGTAACTCCTTACTTTCGGCAATAGTGTTTGCCATTAGCTTCATATCTTTATTCACGGTCTCTACTGCTTTTTGATCTGAAGCCAAACTCAAAACTGCTTTTGCATAACGTAATGCTGCCCTTGCTTCTGCCATAATAATGCCCACGAAAGTGGGTATCTGTTTTAGTTATACTTATTGTCGTTTCGACTACGCTCAACGACCATTTTAGTTTAATTTTGCTTCACCCAACATAGATTCTACCAATTGCAATTGGCTGTCTTTATTGGATAATTCTTTGCGGACTACTTTTTCAGCAATCTCCAAAGATAGACTTGCCACCTGATTTTTAAGTTCAGCCATGGCAGCTTTCTTTTCACTTTCAATAGCAGCTTTAGCCTGTTCAATCATTTTACTGGCTTGAGATTGGGCTTCGTCCTTAGCATCGGCAATCATTTTTGCCTTAATATCTCTTGCTTCCTTAAGCATGGTTTCACGCTCCAAACGCGCCTCTTTTAAAATACGCTCATTATCGGCGTGAAGATTTTCCATTTCACGACGTGCTTTTTCTGCTGCGGCCAAGGCATCTTTAATTCCATCCTCCCTGCTATTTACAGCACCGAGTATAGGCTTCCAAGCAAATCTTCTTAAAACATAAAGTAGAATTGCAAAAGAAATTCCTGTCCAAATGATAAGACCAAATTCTGGTTTAAGTAAGTCCATATTTATTTCTCCTTTTAATTTTTAAAAAATTAAGGTACAACCAACCGTTGTACCTTAATACATTTTAACCTAAAACACCAAGAAGTGATACAACAACCCCAAAAAGTGCAATCGCCTCAATAAAGGCAATAAGCACAATTGCGGAACCTTGTAGTTTTCCTTGCATCTCTGGTTGACGTGCCATAGCTTCCATAGCCGAAGCACCAATTTTACCAACTCCAATACCACCACCAATGGCTGCTAGACCAGCTCCAATAGCTGCAAAAGCTCCGTAATTTACAGTGGCTTCTTGTAATAATGCTAAACTCATAGTTTAAATATTTAAAAATTAATTAATGTTCATCTTCTAATGCCTGCCCAAAGTACAATGCTGAAAGCAGGGTAAATATATAGGCCTGTATGGCCACTACCAATATTTCAATAACACTTATGAAAAGGGAAAACAAGACCGAAAGTGGTGCTACCCAAATGGTTTCCAATATAAATATTAGGGAAATAAGGCTTAATACAATAACATGGCCTGCAGTAATGTTTGCAAACAAACGAATCATAAGCGCAATTGGCTTTACAAACATGCCTATAATTTCGATAGGTGCCAAAAATAGCTTCATTGGTATGGGCAGACCTGGCATCCACAGCATGTGTTTCCAATAGTGTTTTTTGCTACTGAATAACATAATAACAAAAGTAAACACCGCCAAGGTCATGGTAAACGTAATGTTGCCGCTTAAATTGGAACTGAACGGGAAAAATGGAATTAATCCTATCAAGTTATTTACCCATATAAAGAAAAATAAGGTCAGTAAAAAGGGCATATATTTATTGTGGTTCTTTTTACCTATGTTTGGAATGGCCACCTCATCGCGAATAAAAACTATTATGGGTTCTAAAAAACGCCCAATGCCACTTGGCATATTGCTTTCTGATTTTTTGTACGACCGCGCTGCAAACAAGAACAATAACAACATAATCATTACCGATAAAAACATTGAAAACACGTTTTTGGTAATGGAAATATCCCATGGCCTAAAGGCGTTTTCTGGATGATGTTCAGCATTGAGTTGCAATTGGCCAGCACCGCTGTTTAATTGGTAAATCTTATCGTGAAGGTTCACAAATTTTTGTTCTTTCTTTTCAACAATAACCTTTCCGTCCAAATCATGATGAAATTCGCCAGAGCTAAATACAACAAGGCCATTGTCTGTCCATAAAATAATGGGGAGCGGTATAGAGAATTCACCGGCAACATGAAAACTATGGGAATCCCCAATGTGGTGAAAAATTAACTCTGAAGCATTAAATTCTTCCGATGGGTTGTTTTCTTCTTTTTCAGAAGCAAAAACAGAAACTGTTAAAAAAAGGCTTAGTAAAAGTGTTTTAAAAGTGTTGATTTGCATCCTTTTGGCTCGTTAAAAATACCTTATCTAAAATTCGGTGCAAAAATACACACATAATATTTACAAACAAACAATAATTAAGGTTTGTTTTAGCTTTTTTGAAGAAATTTATTGAGGCTAAAAATTTCGAAGCCCAAAAACAAAAAATAAGGGATAAAGAAGTTAATGACTTCCAACTGTGCGTGCTCCGATTTTCCCAAGAAAAGGGGCAACAAAAACACAATTGCCAAAATCATTTTTAAAATTGTCAAACCCAAAAACAATTGGTACATTTTTTTACTTCCCTGCCTGTTTTTGTAGGTTATTGTAGAATACACCGCAAACACCAACACGGCATTGAACACATAGATCGTCCAAATCGGAAAATGTAACGTGCCTTCAAAAAACTGGCCCAATATATAATAATGGATTACAAAAAGGAAAAGGGTAAACATGATTAGTTTAATCACGAAACTAATGGCTTCTTTTATCATCGGAGTTTTTCTGTTTGTTTGTGAAATTTGCAACCTGCCTGATAACACTATAAAGTGCTATACCAATTGCCAATAAGGAGAAAATAATGGTGAACAACTTATAGGTATTGGGATACTTTTCGTCTAGCTTAACCCCTAAATAAACCCCAAGCCCTATAATGGCAATCATTTGGAAAGCAATGCCAGAAAACTGGGCATACGTATTAAGCGGATTGTTCTTTTTCCGATTCTGTTCGTCCTGTGGCCCCACCTTTATTAAGTTCTTTAATTGATCCTTTCATTGTACAGGTGGCATTAAAGGTTGCTCCCGGCTCTACGGCTAATTTACCAGCTTCTACTTCTCCTTCAACATGAGCAGTTGATTTTAATGATAACGTATCCGAGATGATTAACTTCCCGGAAAACTTCCCTTCAATGTCTGCATTGGAGCTTTTAAGCGTTCCATTGATTAACCCTGTTTTGCCTATAACAACTTTACCGGGTGTTTTCAAATTTCCTTGAATATTACCTTCAATTCTAAAGTCTCCATCGCTAATAATATCTCCTGTTATAGTCGAGCCTTTTGCAATTAGATTTTGCTGTGAATATGTTTCTGCTGCCATTTTTCCTTTTTTTTGTTCTAAAAACATGGTTTTATTGTGTGTTTAAGTATTCATCTAAATTTTTGTGCATTTGAATGATTTCATAATTAGGTGATGAAATTGCAAAATAGGGTCTTGTTATTTTAGATTTGCGTTCAGCGAGCAAATCTGCAAATCCTTTTGCACCTTCAATATTTTTAAACCCGTGTACTACAATAAATGTCATGTTTTTATTGTAGACATCTTTTGAGGTGCTTAAATCAAAATATCTGATTTTTGCGATTTCTTCGTTTAGTTGCTTCTGAAATCCATCTATATCTTCAATTGAACCATTATCAAATTGATAGATAACATTACCGTTGTTTGCCGAAGCATCATCTATAAATGCTTTCTTTTCAAGTGATGGAATGACAAATTCCAATATCTCCTGGGCTTTTTTGCCTTCTTCAGAATTGGGATGATTTAATGCAATATAGTTGATGGCTTCTTTATATGCTTCAAACCCGAAAAGACGTCCTTTTGCTGATGCCTTTAAAATTTCAAATTTAGGTACCATGATTTCACCTTCAAAGTCTTTGATATACACATCGCTTCGTTCAATAACATTGGCATAATTTTGATTTTGGTACTCAGCATATAGTTTTTCGTATAAACTTTCAGGGCTGTCTTCGTCTCTAGCTACTTCCGCTTTGGGATTCAACAATAACTCGGCGTATTTCGAATCGGGATAATTCGAGATGATGTCGCTTTTGGCTATCTCTGCTTCATCACTTAAATTTAATTCCGAATAAATTTTATAAAGATGGTATTTTGCAGGAAGAATCAAACGCTCCTCAGGGTTACTTTTAAGCAATTCTTGAAACTTAGCTTTGGCCAGCCCAGGTTCATTAAATTTTTCTTTGTAAATGACCCCAAGTTGGTAATAGGCATAATTTCGGTCTTTTGACAAACTGTCTATTGATTTTTGTTCTGTTGGGATTTTAGAGATGTAAAACTCGGGGTCATAAAGCTCCTCTTCGGTTGCGCCTGCTACTATAGTATTAACTTGTTGATTTCTATTGGCGGCACTACTGTTTGAAAGCCTCCAGTTGTCTTTAAGTGAACGGTCTCCCCATATTTTTGTAAATTCATTTTTTCCGAACGCTACGGTAGTTGGATTGTAAAAATAGAATTTTTGTTGTTCGTTAATTGGATTTGGATTTATTCTGTCCCTTTGGCCATTGGAGTCCAAATTATTGGCAGTAATTAACCCAGAGTTAAGTTGATTGGCAATTTCTTCTTGTTCTTTTTTCTTCTCTGCTTTTTCCTTTAAATCATCCGTAAATGTTTTGAAGTAAGCCAAGCGTTCTTCATCAGACATCCTAATAAGGCCTAAAATACTGTCATTGACTTGGGCAACGTCTTCATAATAAATAACCTCTTCCAAATTGTCCCTTTTTCGCTTCATCTGACGATAAGGTTTCGAATTAAGGGTGAGATTGGTCATGGTACTGTCATAATACGCTCCGGCAATTTTATACTGGGACCTGTCAAAATTCATGTCGCCAAGATTTGAATAATCCAACGCCAATAATTGCTTGTCCTGTGAATTGGTTCGAAGGGATTTATTGTAATAGATTTCAGCAATGGTGTCTGAATCGTTTTTTTTATGGAATTCAGCAATTTGATAATAAATCTTGTCCAAAAATGGGCGGTTTTCCCGGTTCTCTTCCAAATCGGTCAAATACGCTGTGAATTCCAATTTATTGCCATTTTCGAAATCAAAATTATTGGCCTTTGCCAAATGGGCATTGATGAAATAAGCCCTTGGCACTTTTCTGTTCAGTTCAATCACCTTATCAAACGCCATGTTGGCACTGTCCTTATACCCAAATTCATTGTAAAGTTGTCCCCTTATAAAATTGTAGCGTGCTTTTTCATTGTTCTTTCTGGTGTGTTCAGCCGCTATTTCAAGCTGTGTTAAAGCACTATCCTTGGCTTTTATGTTGATATAGGCCAAAGCCATCATAGCGGTTGCATCCGCCAAATCCTGATCTTTTAATTCCTCTTGATCGATCAGTCGTTTTAGATTTTTTATTGCCAATTCGTTGTTTTCAAGACGGATATTGGTTTTTTCCCTCCAGATTTTTGCTTGATTGATTTTATCGCTTGCAGGGTATTTGTAAAGAATAGTATTGAACGCATCCAAAGCCGGTACAAAACGCTGGTCATAATATCTGGCTTTCCCAAGAAGTAAATAGGCCTCGTCAATTTGTGGATTGTGCTCTTTCCCCTTAATGTTCATTCCGTGCTTTTGCACGGCTTTAATGGCTTTTTCTTCAGCAACTTCAAAATCTTTATTTTTTGATTGGCCCGGAAGTACTATTTCATCACTAACCTGCATGCGTTCCACTTGCAAAGTTTCCCAAAAATTGTCGGTAAAAGCATCGTCAACCGCTTCCCTTCCGTTTTCCAAAGCAATGTTGCCATTGTACAACACATTGTATTTTGTACCCAAGGCATGAAAATTTCGGTTGAGAAACTTGTCCTTTTTTCGGGAGCAACCCATAACAAAAAGTGAGGCTGAAAATAGAAGTAATATGACTTTAAAAGATGTGCTCAACGTTGGTTGCATTTGGTTCATGTATAACTAAAAAACGGCGACAAATATTATGCATCGCTGTAAAAATAAGCATCTTTTTGAATTATAATGAAAAAACAACCGACTTTTAGACCGTCTCTGAGCCTGCAAAATAAGCTTCAAGTTCTTTTAAAGTAGCTTGGCTTGTGGCAATGTCTTTAATGATTTCTCCTTTTTCGAGAACAACGATACGCTCACACACATCGGTAACATGCATTAAATCGTGGCTGGAAATCAATACCGTAACGCCTTTTGTTTCTGCTAAATTCTTTATAATCCCTTTTAATCTAATTTGAGTTGTTGGATCTAAATTCGCAAAGGGTTCATCAAGAACTATGACCTCGGGATTCCCAATCAAAGAGGCCACGATGCCAACTTTTTTCTGGTTCCCTTTGCTCAAATCACGCAGGTATTTTTTTTGATTTAAAATCTCGCCATGGAAAAAATCCTCAAATTGGGATACCAAAGCATCAACATCGGCCTTGTTTTGCCCACGGAGTTCCCCAATAAAGTAAAAATATTCCTCTGCGGTCAAATAACCAATCAAAAAACTTTCGTCAATAAAGGATGAGGTAAAGGGTTTCCAGTCTTCGCTTTCATGAACCAGAATGTCATTGTTTTTAATATGGCCCGTTGTTGGCTTTATCAAATCCAAAATCAAACTAAAATAGGTAGTTTTACCTGCGCCATTGTTCCCTACCAAACCAAAGCTTTGCCCTTTAGGGATATCTAAATGTTCAATGTTTAAAACTAAATGTTCGTTATATTTTTTGGAAAGGTTTGAAGTAATTATCATTATGTGTTGAATTAAGTGTCCTGACTAAAAGCATCAATCATTTTATACTTAGAGTCCAAATATTTTAAAGTTATAAAGGTCATTAATTTTTGATGGAAAATGATTCCCACCAACCCACAGATTATTATTGCTGCTATACCGGATTCAAAATTTATCAAAAAATAAAATAATGAAAATATCCCCATAGGAACCAAAAGTAAAGGGATGCCCAAAAGCCATTGAACAGCCCCAGTGCCTTGATAATTAAATGCTGCCCGTTGGTTTAAATCTATTTTCTTTCTGTTAAAAGATCCGGCAAATAAAATCACGTGGGCATTAAACCCAATATTATAAATTGCAGCGGCAAAATGTGCCAACAAAATTTTCCAGCCAAAATATACATACGGAATGCTCAACACAAAGAGCAAAATCACACTTAAGGCCATGAGCACAAATTTGGATTTTAGATAATCCCGGTATTTGATATTTTGGCTCATCAGCAATTTGTAATACCCACTATCCCAAGCGGGAATGAACTGTCCAAAATTGATCAAGAATATCCCCGTTACAAAAATCCCAACGAAGCCATATATAAAAGCCATGTCTTTATATGCTGGATTCGGATAAAAAAACAACCCATAGAGCAACCCAATAATCAAAATAAAGACACTGGACCTAGGCCTTTTATTCCTCCAAATCAATTTTAAATCCAATTGCATAAAAGGGGCAACATCACCAAATCGGCGCGTCCAAGCCAAATCGGAAGTTTTGACCTCATGGGTTTTGGACTTAAGAGAGTTATCCAAATATAATTTCCCTTTCAGAATTTTAAAATTATACCAATACAATACAATCAAAACCAATACGGGAATAATTATAAGAACAGGGTTATTGGTTATGGCAATAATACCTTTTGAAACCGCTCCGGAAAGTGATAAAATATTGAAATAATCTACCGAAAATAAAATTCCTGCAACAACTAGTAAGGGCAAGAACGATAGTTCTGATTCTGCCGTAAGGCTTTCTATGATGAAATTCAAGAAATTATTGATCAATGCCATAATAAATAGGAGTAGCATCCAAGTCAACACCGAACTTATGCTATAATCCTTAAGAATTAAGGTTATGCCAAAAGGCACAATGGCAAAAAGCGGCAAAAAGTTAAAGAATGACAGTGCCGATTTTCCGAGCACATAATTAACTATTTTCCCTCTTTTAATAGGCAAAGTCAATAATGGTTTTACGCTCATTACGGGAAGTTTCTGAAAGAAAAACCGAATGAGAAGATCCATAATAATCCAATAAAATATAAAGCCATTGACTATTATGAATGGATCTTTTTCGGGAAATGCTTTTTTCAGCAACGGATAAAGTGCTACCCCAATGGCCAAAAAAGTGGCCATAAAATACAATGCCAAAAACAGCATCAATATTTTTATGGCAATACCTTTTCCAAAACTGGCCGATCTAAAAAATTGTTTCCACTCTAAATTTAAAAAGTGTTTGATCATGATTTTGGCAAGTATTCAAAACGTTAGTAATATTATAACCTTTTTTGTTACAATCAAAACCCATTTAACATCTCTATTCCTTATTTTTGCAAAAAACATTTATGTCGCAATTTCATACCCTTCAAATAAAAGATATCCACAGAGAAACCGATAAAGCCGTCACCATTGGTTTTAATGTTCCTGAACATTTAAAAGCAACGTTTTTATTCAAGGCAGGGCAATATATTACCTTAAAAAGCAAAATTGAAGGACATGAAGTTAGACGCGATTATTCACTTTGTTCCTCCCCAAAAAGCGGGGAACTTAAAGTTGCTGTGAAAGAAGTGAAGGACGGAACGTTTTCGTCATACGCCAATCAAGTTTTAAACGTTGGGGACAGCTTGGAAGTTGCACCGCCCAAAGGCCGTTTTATTTTTGAGCCCAATGATTCCAAAACCAAAAATATTGCCGCTTTTGCTGCCGGTAGTGGTATTACACCGGTTTTAAGCATTATAAAGTGTGCTTTGGAAGAAGAAATCCATAGTAAAATCATATTGGTTTATGGAAACAAAACGACGCAAGAAACGATGTTCTTGAATGAACTTTTAGAACTACAACATCAATACAGCAGTCGTTTTTCCATTCAGTTTGTGTTTAGTCAGGCAGACGAAGACAATGCGGTTTTTGGACGTATAGAAAAAAGCACCGTCAATTATGTCATGAAAAACAAACATAAAGACATTGTTGTTGATGCCTTTTATATTTGCGGGCCGGAGACAATGATCTATACGGTAAAGGATGTTTTAACGGAACATGGCATAGCCAATGAGCGCATCCACTTTGAACTTTTTAAAGCTGCAAAACAAACAGATGATATTATTGAAACCATCACTTCTGGAAAAACAAAAGTAACGGTAATGATTGATGATGTGGAGTCCACGTTTGAAATGTCGGCAAAACAGACTGTACTTGAAGCTGCTTTAGACGAGGATTTGGATGCTCCTTATTCCTGCCAAGGCGGAATTTGCAGCACGTGTTTGGCAAGGCTTAAGGAAGGCCAGGTCAAGATGCGACAAAACAATATTTTAACAGACAGCGAAGTTGCCGAGGGGTTGATTTTAACCTGTCAATCCCATCCGTTAACACCAACTATTTATGTGGATTATGATGACATTTAAATCCACTTGACGTTCTAAATAATGGATTCAATTTTTTTTATTATAGTTTCAGGAGCAATGCTTCTTGAAGCTTCCCTATAGTTTTCAGGATATTTATT
>DASWKU010000224.1:0-2141 GCA_036396455.1 Flavobacteriaceae bacterium | reverse complement strand
GATAAATTCCAAGAAGAATTTGAGACATTCAAAATTGGAGTTTTAATCCAAGAAGCACGCAAAAAACAGCATCTGACACAAGAACAACTTGCTGAAAAAGTAGGAACAACGAAAAACTATATTTCGAGAATTGAAAACAACGCAAGTGACATCCGACTTTCGACCCTAATGAGAATAATCAGAGAAGGGTTGGGCGGAAGCCTAAAATTTTCGCTTGACATTTAAAATTTGATGATAAGATGCTAATGGCAGCATCTGGTATAGCAAATAGCTGTTAAGTGCTAAACCCAAAGTTTTTGTATAATTAAAAAGTAAAATCAAAACCGAAAGTTAGCTTGTATTTGCACGCTACTTGCCATACCAGAAACCGTCAGACTGTCTCAATCCCCCTTTTTTGAATTTCATATTCGGAGTGGTTCTCAGGGAATTTTCAAATAAGAGAATCTCATGGCAGGAAAATAGGTTATAAGACAGACTGCCGTTGGGCAACAATTTAAAAAATGACAAAGTATATTACCATATTTCTAACTTTTTTGACATTTTCCATTCTGATTTCTTGCCATCAAAAGACTTCTGAAAAAAAAGTGACCCACAAACCGATTCTGGAATCTGTTGATTATCATAAAATAATTGATTTAATTCTGGAAAATCACTCAAAAACTGAAATCAAACTTTACAATTTTGACATAAAATATACAGGTGTAAATAACGGAGAAACGCTGAATGACTTGAAATATGTTATAAATAATACGGATTCAAAATCACATTCGGAATTACTAAAAAAGCTAATTTCTAAACAAGATTCTTTTGTGTTTAATAAGTCAAAGCTAAATTCTAAAACAACTGAATTTCTGATTCCAAAAGAAACAAAAAACAATGATAAAATAATTTATGTTTTCAATTCATTCTTGGCTAATAAATTACACGACTCAATTGTTGCAAATATTTCCGTTTTATATACTAATGAAGAGTATGGCGGAGTTAAAGGTGGTTGGGAGGAAATTGCCTTTTTTTCAAAAGAAAACGATAAGTGGAAAACAGATAAACGAATTGAATTTATAGAATATTAAAAAAACCGTTCAACACTATGTCTTATGAAAAGCACTGGCCCAGTTTCTCAAATTATTGTTTCAGAATTTATTATCTTTTCATTCTCGTAGCTTAACTACGTTTAGCCCTGACTTGGCCACAAGCTAAAAAATTGAAATCTGAATGACCATTATTAAAATTGGAAAATGAAATTTACACGAGAAAAATATCTTGACAGAATTAAATATTCAGGTGAACTAAAACCTAATTTAGGTTTATTAAAAAAACTACAAAAAAATCATCTTTTGAATATTCCATTTGAGAATTTAGACATTCATTATCAAATTCCAATTGATCTGAATATTGACCGAATCTATGAGAAAATAGTTCAAAATAATCGCGGTGGTTTTTGTTACGAATTGAATGGGCTGTTCTATGAACTTTTACTATCATTAGGCTTCAATGCCAAACGGGTTTCCGCAAGAGTATATGAAAAAGACAACGAATACAGTCCCGAATTTGACCACTTCTCAATAGTTGTGAAAATAGGAAGTATCGAATATTTAACAGATGTTGGATTTGGTGAATTTATTTTCGAACCTTTGGAACTCCAATTCGGTAAAATCCAAAAAGACCCAAGAGGAACTTATGTTATGGACAAATGTGAGGACGAATATTTACGGGTAAGCAAAATCGAAGACGGAAAATTGACCCCGGAATTTATTTTCAAAAACGTGGAACGTGAATTGGGAGAATATGCGGAGATGTGCAAATATCATCAATCGAACCCGAACTCCCATTTTATGAAAAAAAGACTTATTTCCCTGCCAACAGAAAATGGACGTATCACAATTTCAGGCAACACTTTGAAAATAAAGAAGAAAAATACCGTAACTGAGAAAGAATTAAAAAACGAAACTGATTTTGAAAAAGAGTTGTTCGGAAAATTCAAAATCCGTCTTAAAAAGCCAGTTTCCAACAAAGAGCTGAGTTAAAAACAAGTCTCCTGACTTCGACATAAAATTCATCTCAAAAATATAACCACTTGATAATGAGATTTATTTTACAATTTTTAGAGCAATTTTGGGTGACCCAGAGCTTTTGAGTGTTAT
>DASWKU010000223.1:0-3318 GCA_036396455.1 Flavobacteriaceae bacterium | reverse complement strand
GAATGGAATGACATACATCCATTGAACAAAAAAGATGTTGGCAAGCGTTTGGCATTGGGTGCCATGAAATTTGCTTATAATGAAGATATAGTCTTTTCAGGGCCGATCTATGAATCTTCCGAAATAAAAAACAATCAAATTAGTTTGTCTTTTGATGCTGTTGGAAGTGGTTTGGTTTCCATTGACGGTGAGCCTTTGAGTAGATTTGAGATTGCCGGGGATGATCAACACTTTGTTTGGGCCAAGGCCAAAATAGAAGGCGATAAGGTAATTGTTGAAAATGGAAACATTAATAATCCAAAATATGTCCGTTATGCATGGTCCGATAATCCCCAAGGAGCAAATTTATACAACAAGGAAGGGTTACCTGCATCACCGTTTAGAAATTATAACCCCGATTCGTTAAACAATAAGCCTTGGCAAGGCAAAAAAGCAACTGTTGTTTTAACTTATGATGATGCTTTAAACGTACATTTAGATAATGTTCAACCTGCTCTAGATGCGCTTAATATAAAAGGAACTTTTTACGTTTCTACATATTCTGAAGCTTTCAGAAATAGAATAGATGATTGGAGAAGATTAGCACATGGAGGTCATGAATTGGGCAATCATACGATATTCCACCCTTGCGTTGGTAAAGACAGTAGACCTTGGGTAAATCCTAATTATGATATGGGTGCCTATACTGTAGAGCGAATGGTTGATGAAATAAAATTCAATAATACATTGCTTGAGGCTGTCGATGGTAAAAAAGAACGGACATTTGCTTATACATGTGGAGATTTTACTGTAAATGGAAATGACTTTTTCATAGATAAATTAAAAGGTGACTTGGTTGGTGCTAGAGCGGTTCGCCATGAAATGCATAAAATTGAAGATATCGATATTTATAGTATTGATTCTTATGCTATTATTGGCGAAACAGGTGAACAAATGATAGAACTTGTTAAAAAAGCTATTGAAACAAATTCTTTATTAGTCTTTTTGTTTCATGGTGTCGGAGGAGAGCACTCTATGGATGTTTCGCTTTCGGCACATCAGGAACTGATAGAATATTTAAAATCTCATGAAACTGAAGTTTGGACGACTACCACGCTCGAAGCTGTAGAGAATATCAGGAAAAACCAATCTAACTAAATCTTCCAAATGAAAAAGATACTTTTCTCAATATTTTTTATCCTTTTCATTGTTGCCCAATCCAATGCTCAATGGTGGTTGATGTCTCAAAAAGAACGAGATAGCATCAATCAATTAGGTCAAATAAATCAGGAAAACATGGTGCAGCAGCTAGGGATAATTGAATTAAGACCAGGATTTAGTGGAAATGATTCTGATTCTAATCACGCCAATTATGATGAATCCAAAGCTAATCCTTGTCCTGAACTTCCAGAATTACTGATTGCCAACAATGGAGAAAAAATAATAACTGCAGATGATTGGTGGACAAAACGGCGTCCAGAGATTGTTGAAGATTTTGAAAGGGAAATTTATGGTAGAATTCCCAATAATGTCCCAAAAGTTACCTGGACCGTTGAAATTGAGGATAGAGAATTTGTTGGACGTACACCGGTAATTGCAAAAAAACTGGTTGGACATGTTGATAATAGTACTTATCCATCGGTAAGTGTCGATATTAATGCAATATTGGTAGTCCCTATCAATGTAAGCAGACCTGTTCCAGTTTTGGTAATGTTCGGGCGGCCTTCTTTCCCTTCTCCGGCACAACCGTCACAAGAGGATATGGAAGCCATAAATGAATCATTTAAGCAAATGATGATCAAGAACGATCCAAAAATGCAAGCAATATTTGAGAAATATCCAGCATACAGTCCGATTACCAGATTACCTGGGCCTAATTTTTGGGAACCGTTACCTGAAGGTGATTTACCTTCAACAGAACAATTATTAATGGCCGGCTGGGGTTATCTTACGCTTGAACCTTCAAGTATCCAGGCTGATAATTCTGCAGGATTGAGAAGTGGAATTATAGGGTTGACCAACAAAGGAGAATTTCGAAAACCAGATGATTGGGGAGCGCTTCGTGCATGGGCTTGGGGGGCTTCGCAAGTATTGGATTATTTTGAAACAGATGAATTGGTTGATGCCAAAAAAGTGGGCATTGAAGGTGTCTCACGTTATGGTAAGGCCGCTTTGGTAACACTTGCTTTTGACCAACGTTTTGCAATTGGGTTGATAGGTTCTTCGGGTAAAGGAGGTGCGACCTTGTTCAGACGTTCATTTGGAGAATCTGTTGAAAACCTTGCCGGATCTGGAGCCAGTCATTGGATGGCAGGTAATTATTTAAAGTATGCAACTGCCGAGTCAACTTTTGGGAGTAAAACTGGTTGCGATCTACCTGTGGATTCTCATGAACTGATAGCCCTTTGTGCACCGAGGCCAACCTTTATCAGCTATGGCATTCCAGAAAGGGGTGATGCAAACTGGCTTGACCAAAAAGGAAGTTACATAGCTACAGTGGCTGCAGGTTCAGTTTTTAAATTATTGGGTGCCAAAGATTTGGGTATTAGCAATGACTATTTAAACGAACAAATGCCTCCTTATAATACAGATATGTTGGATGGAAAGTTGGCATGGAGACAACATGATGGAGGACATACTGATTTGCCCAATATGAAGCATTTTATTGCATGGGCAAATGCGGTTTTGAATAACAAAAAAAATTAATTTAAGAAGGGTTTATAAATGTTTAAATGGATTTCATTTCAATTTTTGTCAAGCATTGTGATTGTGGTGGGTTTGACCTTTTTATTTTCATGTAATTCCAAAAAAGTAGAAAATAATATTCCAAGAGAACGTATTTCAATCAACAATGGTTGGAAATTTATGAAATATAGTTCCGAGGAGGAGTCTGACGGCTTGATTTATGACCTTCGTCCTGAAATTAACGAAGTAAATGATACAAAAGAAGCAGATACTAAACCTACCAAAGCTGTTCAGATAGTATCGGCAAATAACATTTTAAAACCATTTATTTTACCAACTGCCAATACCTTCATCAAAGATTCAACAAAACACCATGCAAGGCCAGAAGGTAATCCTGGAATGGACTTCCCTTTTGTGCAATACGATTTTGATGATTCCACATGGGAAAATATCAATTTACCACATGATTGGGCAATTGAAGGCCCTTTTTTGGAAGGATGGAATGCTGAAGTCGGTGGTGGAATGGGACGTTTAGCCAGTAATGGTATTGCTTGGTATCGTAAAAAACTTGACCTATCGAATTCTGACAAGGACAAGTCCGTTTTTTTGGATGTTGACGGAGCCATGTCCTATGCAATGGTCTGGTTAAATGGC
>DASWKU010000222.1:0-10542 GCA_036396455.1 Flavobacteriaceae bacterium | reverse complement strand
ACTTTTTCTTCTGCGACTTTCAGAATATTCAAGTCTGCTTCTTCATCCAATATTTTGTAAGCAATCTGGTCACTCAAAAATTCTTCAAGCAGTTCTTTTTCATTTACACTAAAAAAGTCAGCGATATTTTTGATTAGATGTTTTGTCGGTTGCCTTTGGTTACGTTCAATTTTAGCAAGTAGAGAAGGGTCAATTTCAATATTTGCAGCAACTTCTCTCAAAGTCATACCAGCAGTTTCTCTCAGTTGTCTGAGTTGTTCTCCAAATGTTGTATGTTTTTTCACGGTTGCCATTCAGGACAAATTTTGTCCAAAGATAAGAACTCTTTTGAAATGGACATAAAAAGTCCACAAAAAGTTTTACACATCTTTAATCGCGGGTTGGGGAGTTTTAGCTCTTTTGGTTTTGTGAAGGGTCAGTCCCGATAGCTATCGAGATGTCGGGCAAAACCAAATGTGCTAAAATGTGCGGTTGGCAAAGAAAAAATTAAAAATGCGGGTCGGCAAAAATTTTAAAAACATTCAGATCGGCTTGAGTGTCGGCTCGTTGTTTAGTGTCAGTTTGTTAAAGAACGTTTTTAAGTCAGTCCACTTAAATTGTCAGGTTGCAAAATCTCCGTTTTTCAGTCGTCACTTTCAGGGTTGCACTGTCTTTTTACGTTTGGGCATAACCTAGGGATAAACATAATTGTGTTTATATCACGTATATCAATTATATTTATCCTTCTAAAATAAAGAAAATTCCTAAACGGTGAACGGAGTTTTTAATAAAATTAAAACGCCTTTTTTAGTATCTACAAATAAATTCGTACATTCATATTCTAGATTATTTCAGTCGTTCATTAAATACTTTTGTTATGCAACAACTTAAACCAATTTCCAAAAGTTCCATTCCCAAAGCTTTAATTAGGGCAAAACATTATCGTTTGCTCAATGAACCTTGGCAAGCTGAAAGTATTTGCCGGGATATTTTAAAGGTTAAACCAGGCCACCAACGTGCGCTTCTGTACCTTATTTTGGCCATTACCGATCGCTTCGGTAATGAAAACACCTCGTCGTTTTCTGTTGATGCCAAGGAGCTTTGTACCCAATTGACCAGTGAGTTTGAACAAAAGTATTATAACGGAATTATAGAAGAACGTCTGGGCAGGACAAGTTTATTGCGAAACATACCGCGTGCCAAGTATATTGCCTATGAACACTACCGACGTGCCATGAAGTTTTTCGAAGAGGCTGAAAAGATTCAACCACAAGGTAATCAAGACGCAGTTCTAAGATGGAATGCCTGTGTACGGCGAATTCAGGAATTCAACCTTAAGCCTTCTCAGGATGAGCATCAAATACAACCATTTCTGGATGTTTAATCTAGGGCTTTAATGGCGGTAGTTTCTTTTTTGATTTACCAAAAATTTTATGCTTTAAAATGGTCACAGGATCGTAAAATCTATCGATCACACGTTCCTTAAGCGGAATAATCCCATTATCGGTAATATTGATATGCTCCGGACAAACATCGGTACAGCATTTGGTAATATTGCACATTCCAGAACCAAATTCATTCTTTAATTCAGGGATTCTATCCTCAATATCCAGCGGGTGCATTTCGAGACTGGCAACTCGGATCATAAAACGGGGGCCAACAAATTTGTCTTTTTTATCATGGTCCCGAAGGACATGGCACACGTTCTGGCATAAATAACATTCAATGCATTTCCTGAATTCCTGAACGCGATCAACGTCTTTTTGATACATGACATAACCATTTTCGGTCTTGGATTCGGGTGCAAGCCTAACAGGTTTTATTCGTTTATTTTGAATATAATTCCAGGAAACATCGGTCACCAAATCTTTAATTACCGGAAAGGTTTTCATTGGGGCAATGGTAATGACCTCATCTGGACCATATTCGTTCATTCTTGTCATGCAGGACAATTTTGGCTTACCATTGATTTCCATACTACAGGAACCACATTTTCCTGCCTTGCAATTCCACCGAACGGCCAAATCATTTGCCTGATTGGCTTGAATTTTATGGATTACATCGAGCACAACCATGCCTTCTGAAACCTCGACTTCGAAATCGACTAGTGCTCCATTTTTTTGGTCACCTCTATAGATTTGAAATTTACGTTTTACCATGGTCTATTCGATTAAATATTAATTATCAGGAATGATTTTGTTTTCTTTCTTCTGCAATTTCATTTTCAAGATCTTCAATTGAAGATTCTGCAATGCGCACCAATTCCGGATTTGGTGTTGGGCGTTGTACTTTAGTCAATTCCATATTCCCATCTGGACCCTTTTTGGAAACGATATTGTAATTAAGCCATTCCTTTTGCTCTCCAGGAAAATCAGCCCTCGTATGCGCACCTCTACTTTCTTCACGAAGTATGGCCGCTCGAGCTACAGCTTCGGCAGTTATTAATAAGTTGCGCAATCCCAAAGCCTCATGCCAACCGGGATTAAATTGACTTGATCCCTTGGCCTTTACGGTTTTGTATTCCTTTTTTAGTCTTTCCAATTGCTCAATCCCTTTTTCGAGTTCTTCTTTGGTTCGAATAATGCCAACGTTCGCTTGCATATTCTGTTCCAACTGCTCATGCAATAGATATGGATTCGCTCCGGATTCACGGTTTAATATCTCTGTAGCGTTCCGAATTATTTTGCGTGCTTGTTCTTCATCTATTTGGGAATGACTTGTTTTCTTTTTCGCAAACTCCGCAGCATGTTTTCCGGCCAAATACCCAAAGACCAAAAGATCGGACAAGGAATTTCCTCCCAAGCGATTGGCGCCATGCATTCCTGCTGCACATTCCCCACAAGCAAATAGTCCAGGCACGGAGCTCATGGTTGTATCGGCATCGACCCGTATTCCACCCATAAAATAATGGCAGGTCGGACCTACTTCCATAGGCTCTTTGGTGATATCCAATTCGGCCAATACCTTAAACTGATGGTACATGGACGGTAACTTCTTTTTAATATCTTCAGCTGAGCGTTGTGTTGCAATATTGAGATAAGCTCCTCCATGTTTTGAGCCTCTACCAGCTTTAACCTCTTCATTAATTGCCCTAGCCACGACGTCTCGCGTTAATAATTCCGGTGGACGTCTGGCATTGGGATCACCGGCCAACCACCGTGCAGCCTCTTCTTCGGTGTCTGCAGTTTCCGAACGAAACCGCTCCGGAATATAATTGAACATAAATCGCGTGCCTTCATTGTTTAAAAGGATTCCACCTTCACCCCTTACACTTTCAGTCACCAAAATCCCTTTTACCGATAATGGCCACATCATTCCCGTAGGATGAAACTGATTGAATTCCAAATCCATGAGTTCTGCACCGGCTTCATAAGCCAAAGCGTAACCATCGCCGGTATATTCCCATGAATTTGAAGTGACATCCCAAGCTTTTCCACCGCCTCCGGTTGCAAATATGATGGACTTCGCCTTGAAAATAACGAAAGTCCCTGTTTCGCGCCACATACAAACCACGCCACATACTTCGCCTTTTCCATTTTTAAGCAAATCCAAGGCGGTACATTCCATATAAGCCTTAATGCCTTGGTGAATGCCGTGGTCTTGCAAAGTTCGGATCATTTCCAATCCGGTACGATCACCAACGTGTGCCAATCTGGGATATCGATGACCACCAAAATTTCGTTGGTTTATTAGACCCTCTTTGGTGCGATCAAAAACCGCTCCCCATTCCTCCAAAAGTCGTACACGCTCTGGTGCCAGTTTTGCATGAAGTTCGGCCATACGCCAAACGTTAAGGAATTTTCCACCGCGCATGGTATCCCTAAAATGAATCTTCCAATGATCGCGTGCGTCAACATTTCCCAATGCTGCAGCCATGCCTCCTTCGGCCATAACCGTATGTGCCTTCCCTAAAAGGGATTTCATCACCATACCGGTGCTCATGCCATGGCTTGAAGCTTCAATGGCCGCACTTAATCCTGCGCCGCCTGCACCAACAATGAGTACATCGTGCTCAATGGTTTTTATTTCGGATATGTCCAACATTAATTTTTCATTTAAAAACCCCATGTATTAGGGTCGGTTATATAGCCCATTGAAACCATTCGAATATAGAAATCGGCAATCATGATCCAGATCAAACTCAACCAGGCAAACAGTTCATGGCGACGGTTTAGCCAACCTACAATCTTTCCGCTTTTATGCGACATATTTCCGCTCAATCCACAGGAATAACAATCCCTACTTCCACCCACAAGATGCCGGATGGAGTGACATCCAAAAGTATAACAGCATAATAAAATGGGATTTCCCAATAAAAGTATGCTTCCAAGACCAATACCAAATTCATCACTTCTAAAAAATGATAAATAGGCATCATAAAAAAAGACAATGATATACATGACCGCGAAGTACATGGTGATACGGTGCACATTTTGAACCACCATCAGGCCAGTTTCTCCTTTATACCCTTCTTTACGTTTACGGGGCAAGGCACCCACAGCGCAAGCAGGTGGCGTACCGGTAAATGCTCTATAGTAAGCTTTTCGGTAGTAGTAGCACGTGAATCTAAAGATTCCGGGAATGGCCAAAATCAGTAGGGAGGGTGATGGAGGAAGCCAATTGGGCCACCAAGATGGCCATGCCCCAAATATGGCGTGGGCCATTGGTGCGGCGCCTTCAACACCTTCCTTAATAAAAAGAAGTGGAGAATAAAAAGGCGCGAGATAGCCACCAAATCCTTCTTGTCCGGCACTATACCAATAAAAATCGGCTTGCCATGCCGACCAAAATCCGTAAATCAAAAAACTTGTCAATCCAAATACCACCAAACCGGGATATAACCACCAATTGTCCTTTCGTAACGTTTTTGCAAAACCTTTTTCGTGAATGGCAATAGAAGTGTTCGTGGACATGTATAGTGTTTAGTTTGATGAACTTTTTCTTGAGCACAAGGAATTAATCCGATACAATTTAATAAAAAAGATAGTTCCTTTAAACTTTTTTAATAAAACTTATTGTGCCATCTTTAAAATGCTTATAAGAAATTATGCAAGCTTGGAGTTTCCTAAGGATACTTTTTTATTGTCATAGAATGCGCAGCGGGGTTTCAACCATGCATCTCCCAACACTGTTCGAGGATCCTCCCAAAAATGGCATGTTATCATGAATTAAAAAAAGAAACCGCCTTAAAAAGCAGTTGTGGAGGTCTTAATTTTACAAATTAAAGGGTTGTGCAACGGATACCGTTGTAAGCAGCTGGTTTTTATAAATTACATTTTCTGATGTTATTCAGTCGATTCCAAGTCTTTTATGCATTTCTCGCATCTCGTTTCCAAATTCAATGCTTTCTAATGCGGCTTTTCGCTTTTCTTCGGGTAGGCATTGAATGCAGGTTGGATACTGAAGCCCTTTGTAATATTGTTTACATTCGGGACATAATTCCATTCTGTTTATATCAAAGTTAAATGCACATTTTTTACAAAGAGTTATTGTATCATCAAAGGAAAGATATTGAATACTGTCATTTAGATAAAATAAAAATGCCTCTTTCCCAATCTTTTCAGCATCTTTATTTTTTGCTTGTTCTCTTTGCAGCCAATATCTAACATGTGATAGATTGTGAATATTTTTCCATTTATCCTTTGACACAAAACACTTATCTCGAACTTCGTATGCATCCTCATCTTCGTAAAAAATAGAAATGAGTTCGATTGCTGATTTATAAATCGCTTCATCAAATTCGTGCTTACAATCCGCGCAACGGTATTTTGGAATTTTTCTTACCCTTTCGCTGGGATTTTTACCCATACAATTAGGGCACAAAGGAATCGGCACATATTCATAATTTTTTAATACGTGATCTATAAATTTAGATTTATCAATTTCGGAATTGTTATCTATGTAATCATTAGCGTACGCTCTTGTTATCTCTCGTAAATATTCGGAGTATTTCTTTGGATGAGAAAGATGTTGTATCGTTAATGTCTCTTTACTACAGCATATTTCACATTTGTCTTTAATAATTTTTGCCCTTCTTTCTTTCCAGTCTTTTGTATACCAAGACTTTTGTCCTTCTTTAAAATCCTTCCAATATTGTGCCTGTGCGGATTCTAAACCAATTTCGCCATTTGCCAGTTTGTCTCTTAACGCTATGACTTCATTATATGTCAACATATCAATTTCTAAATTATTAGTTTTTAAACGCACTGTCTCTTAAACTTGCTGCTAACTAAGGGTTAAACCCCCAGCTGCGCAAAGTCTCCCGACCAGCTGCGCAAAGTCTCCCGACTTTGAGCAATATAATTCATCACGCTCATTATTGTATAAATTCATATTTAATAATGATTATATTTTGTAAAAGATGACTTTTTTAAAACATCAACAACAGGATTGTCCACAATTTTAATATCCAATAACCCTGTTTCGTCTACGTAATTACTGGCACTTGAATATCTATAATGTGATGCTTTTTCCACAATACCAGCACGCACAGGATTTAAATGAATATAATCCAACTTAGACCACATAAATGTTTCTGAATATATTTCTTCAGCATGGTTGCCATATTGCCAAAATTGATAATTCTTATTTCTATTGTGTGTTTCTGTGGCTTTTTTAAAACGTTCAAGCATCCACTCGCGTCTGCTTTCTGGTTCGGTTTGTATTTTATCTAAAATACTTTTTGCTGTATATTTTTTAAAATCCCTTATTAAATCTGAAAGTTTGCTGCCTGTAGCTTGTACTATTAAATGTATATGATTGCTCATAATTACATATCCATACAGCAACATGCCCTTTTCTTTAATACAAAATTTTAGACTTTCTATTACAACATCTTTATACGTTTTTCTTGTAAATACATCTATCCAATCTACTACCGTAGCGGTAATAAAATGTATCTTTTCTTGATTTCTCAGGGCAAACTCACACTTTAATTCCTAAAATTTTGATTAGGTATTTATTATCATAAGCTGCTTTAAGTCTTTTTCCTTTTACACCCTGTCTTGTTGTTTTGTCTGTTCTTAAGAGATTTAAAGCAATTTTGCTTAGTACGGAAAAATTTTGAGCGGCATTTCCTGTTCTTTTTCTAGAAGCATCCTCGGAGAAAGCAACATCCAGTACCCAGTGTAGTTTATTTTCGATACCCCAATGCAGTCGAATCATTTTTTGGAATGATCCGGCATCCGTTTCCAGGCTGGAGATATAATATCTTGTTGATGTTTCCTTTTGTTTATCAGAGTTCTTAAACTCTCTGATGCTTTCTAATTTCACAATACTTTTTAATCCGGTCCATCTGTTGGGTTTTTCTATAAACTCAAAAGTGTCAATAACACTACATTTACGTGTTTCTATCCTACCATGCCCTAAATCCTCATGGGTATGGATTTCTATTTCCTTGCCGAATCTAAATTCATCTTCAATATCTTGATACAACTGCTTTTGGTTTTCTTTGACGGCCAAGATATAATCCGCTTCCTGTTTAATTATAGTTTCTGCAATATCTTCCTGACAGCCCATGGCATCAATGGTAACTACACAGCCCTTTATGGCAATAAGTTCCAATAGTTTTGGTATGGCCGTGATTTCATTGGATTTATCAGGGACTTTGACCTGCCCTAGAACCATATTGTTTTTACTGGCCCAAGCACTGACCATGTGGAAAGGCGATTTTTTTCCGTTGGACTTGGCGCCTCTTAAGGTCTTGCCATCGACAGGGATAATCTCACCGCCCGTTAAATCCACCAAACCTGACACCCATTTAATAAAGCAAGATTCGAACTGCTCGGGGGCAATAGCTGAAAACACGCGGTTAAAGGTGTCATCAGAAGGAATACCATTGGGCAAATCTAAAAAAGTACGCAAAAAATCTTCTTTTGCTTTGGCATAGGTCTCCATATCCTTCCACGTATCTGCCGCACAGATCACGGATATAATTCCGATAAGGAGGATGTCGTCCAATTGGTGAAGTTTGTTTATATCTCTTCTGGGGTCGTCTATATGACTGAAAATAGACTTAAGATCATTAGTTGTTTTCAAAATTATTAACATGTTGATTATCAGTATAATATACGAATATTCAATGTAATCACCAACTAATAACTATATAAATTTCAGTGAAATATCAATTTATTTTAACTCATGGTGACTAACTTAAAAGTGTGAGTTTGCCCTGCTTGATTTCTTATAATGTAGCCTTCTTTCAATGTTTCTTTGTTTTTTTATGTTCTTTTCGTTTTATTTATTATTCCTCAAAGTCGGGAGACTTTGCGGAGCGGGCTTTATTGACACCTCTGAAATTTGAAACACTAAGTTTTGCTAGGTACATTTTTAAAGTTTAAATTATCAAAGGTGTTTGTCTCATTAGCCTGACGCATAACGGTTTTGGTTTCGTTGCGGAAAAATCCGCAGGGTTCTTTCCGCCGTAAACCGAAGATAGCAAATTTGCGAGGACTTTCCGCAAGGAAAGTCAGAAGCAATGAACTATAGCCGGCTTGTGTGTAGTAATTGTTAATAACTTCTGTTTATCAGTCTGTTACAAAATCATAAATTGGCTACTTATAAAGTAAAAGAATATGAGATTCAGACAGAACAAAGTCAGTTATAAGTATAAACCACAGTTTTATAAGCGAGAAGATGAGTTAAAAGTAAAAAATCCGTCTTATTCTGTTTATAGATATGGCGCAATTAAACAAAATGGAATTTGGAATGAATGTCGATTTTATATGTTTAAAAAGTTAAATGAAACAATTCTTGAAATAAGTCCTGTCGGAATTATTAAGGATGGAATTTCAAATTTAGGTCCTGTAAATGAACAAATGTATTTTGATAGAGTTAAACTGTCTTGGTTCAATCGGTTATTGATTTTTGTTTATGATAAGTTATTTTTCTTTAAGATTAGCTTTTTTAAATTTTTAGATAAAATCAAACCAATAAAAAGTAACTTGTCATACATTTTATTGGCCTTTATTGGTTCAGCCATTTATTTTTTAGTCAATCATTATTTTGACAATTACCTCCAAAAACTTATCAATAATAGCAACCTTGCTCAATCAGTAATCGTTTTTTTAAGTTTATCAAGTATCATTAATATTTTTCATCCGTTTACACTTCGCAAAGAATTAAATATCAATGAAGTTGACGAGTTAATTAAAAAGAAGTCCGAAAAAATGAAAGAAGATTTGGAACACGAGGAATGGGTTAAAAAAAATGCAAGCTTTTAATTCCACGTACACATTCGTCTTATTACACACAACGTGTTATATCAAATCAAATATACCTATTTACCCCTTAACATGGCGGGATAATAGTGCTATTATATCGCATTTATAAGGTTTTTGTTATGGTGTAAACTCTTAGACAAGTAAGTCAAAAAAAGTCATTTATCCTATACGTAAACCTACGTATTTCCATCCACTTTTGGGGTTTGTTCGAGATTGTTCCCAAAAACTCAAATTTTTGAAAAATGGACCAAAGCGTTTCCCGACGACAAGTGTCGGGACATTGCTCGAACTAACATAATCCCACATACCTTCGAGACTCCTCCATAAAATTCCTAATTTTAAAAAATACAGTAAACCGTTTCCCGACGACAAGTGTCGGGACTGAGCCCGAACAAGACTCGAACAAAACCCCCGAAAAATGGCAATTTTGTGTCATTAGCGGTCAGAACAGGTCAGTTTGTCTTATGCTGAAATAGGTTTACAGTGAAGTAAACCCTTTATGAAATAAGATGCTGAACCATCCCGATAGCATCGAGACAGCATGACAATTAAATTATAATACTTCCACAAACAGGCCTTCATCTGTTTTATTGACTTTGGCCAATTTATGCCCGGTCAATCCTTTTATGGTTTTGTCCCATTGTTTATTGCTCAGCCCCGATTGAGTTTTTAAGGCATTCAAGTCCATTGGTGAGTTAGCTTTAAGGATATTAAATACGGCTTTTTCATCGTCGCTCAATTCCACTGCTTTCTTTTCTGGGCGCATTTGCGGGAAGAACAGGACTTCCTGTATGGATTGGTTATTGGTCAAGAACATGACCAAACGGTCCATCCCAATACCCATACCGGATGTTGGTGGCATACCGTATTCCAAAGCTCGTAAAAAGTCTTCGTCAATAAACTCTGTCGCTTCGTCATCACCTTTTTCGGCTAGTTTAAGCTGGTGCTCAAAACGTTCGCGTTGGTCGATGGGGTCATTGAGTTCAGAATAGGCATTGGCAATTTCCTTACCACATACCATAAGCTCAAAACGTTCGGTGAGTTCCGGATTGGTACGGTGCTCCTTGCACAACGGGCTCATTTCTTTTGGATAGTCGGTAATAAAGGTGGGCTGTATATAATGGTTCTCACATTTTTCGCCGAAAATGGCATCAATCAATTTTCCCTTGCCCATGGTGTCATCAACGCCAACACCCATATCTTGGGCCGCTTTTCTGATCTCATCCTCTGTCTTTCCCGTGATGTCAAATCCTGTAAACTGTTTGATGGCATCGGTCATGGTCACACGAGGGTAGGGTGCCTTAAAATCGATAAGGTGCTCCCCAAAAATGGCTTTGGTAGT